>JAGWUY010000029.1 GCA_028868255.1 Alphaproteobacteria bacterium
CGGCATCAGTGTAAGTGCCGCCCGTATCAATGCCCATCAAATAGGAATCTTGTGTAAGTGAAGCCATGCCCTGTCTACAGCAAACCAAATTGCCGCTGGCAAGCACAAATCATTCACATATGAGTTGAGCTAATTTGACAAAACGACAGACGCAGTTGCTTGTATACCTGCAGGCACAGGAACCGCCGTCGCCCCATAATTTGTGTTCAACGTCAGGCTTGGGCCTTGATTCACGATTAGGCGGTTGACCACGATTGCGGTGTAAGCAGATTTCGCCCCCACAGAAGCCGAAGGATGCACAAACAAATTGCCTTTTGGCATATAGATGGTACCGGTGAGATTGTCAGCATGAGTAGCGCTAATGTCATGGACATTTAAAGCAGAAACATTACGGTCTTCATAGAACAATAGCCCTGCCATGTCGCCAGATTCTGCGCCGCTCAGATCAACCGTTGCATTGTCGGTAAAGAAGATGAATGACATAAAACCTGTGAGATAAAACCCAACATTTTTGCCGCGGAAGGTTGCCGTATCACGCACACGGAAAGTGCCATTCTTGATCACATATGTGCCAGGCAAAAGATCGACCACCGCAGTGCCTGAAACATCAAGCCCGCCGCAATAAACGCCGGGCGAAAGTGTGGCAGTTCCCGATGAAACCTTTTTGGCGACATAGTCACAGGATGTACCGAAACTCGGCGCTGGCCGCGAAGCCAGGGGATCAGGCGTAACCGGGCAATCTGTCAGGATTGTGGACGTGGCAATGCCGCCGTCGTTCCGAACACCACCAGCAGAACAGACCATAGGAGAATCGACTTTTGAAGAATCGCCCACATAGACGCCCCAACCATCGGTTGAATTGGAATAAAGACCGCAGCCATTGGCTAACAAGGTGGAATTGCTGGTCATAATGATGCCGCCTGCACCCTTTGGTGTCAGGGCCAACACGCAAATATTAGCGCTCCCAGCCAATTTCGCTGTCGCCGTTGCAACGATCGGCGTAATGTTGGCCTGTAGGTATTGTGCGAACATCGGCGTCCAAACCTCGGTCACCTTCACAGTCACGCTGCCAGCTTTGCGATCAATCGCTACGTCAGTTGTTGCAGCATCATCCTTGCCACGCAATTCTTCTGTCACATAGTTTTTTGCCGCACTGATGACATTGGTGTCGGTTGAACTTGCAACGGCCAATTCTTTCGCAGCAGATAACGCAGCAGCATCAGCGGCACTTTGCAAGGCTGAGAATTTCAAAGACTGAATGGCAAAATCCGAAGTCAGCCCTACGGCACCGAGAACTGCAGGCATCGAAATCGCCAGCATCATGGTCATATTGCCAAGCCGACAACGCATAAATCCGCGCAGATTTTTTTCCACGCGGTTCTTGAGTTTTGCCAGACGACTGCGTATTCCGACCATACTATTTGCCCGATCTGAAGCGCAATCAAGTTTACGCTTAAGTTGAATCCTCAGGCCAGCATGGCGAAAACTTCCTTACAAAAATTTGAGGCGACCGATAAATTTGAGTCAAATCGACTTCTTGGTAAAGTTTGTATTAGTTTGCCAATATAACTGAAGAGCTGCTCCTGATTCCGGCGGGAACAGGAACATCTGTTGCGCCATAATCCGAATTCAGCACCAGCTCCGGCCCAGCCGAAAGCTGCAATCGATTGACGATCAGCGCCGTATACGCGGATTGGCCAGCGACAACTGCGTTCGGGTCAATCAACAATGTGCCATTTTTCAAATAAATAGTTCCGGTCAAATTTTGTACCGCTGTGCTTGCGATATGATGTTGATTATTAGCAGCGATTGTTGGGTCTTCAAAAAACAATAGGCCTGCCATATCAGGATCCGTAGAACCGCTGAGGTCAATCACGGAGTTGTCGGCAAAATCGATCAGTGATTTGTCGCCATCAAGATAAAAGCCAACATGGTTCCCTTTGAATGTTGCTGTTCCTCTGACAGTTAATGGCGCACCGGTGATAACATAAACACCAGGTTGCAGAGTCACTTGTGCTGTGCCTTCCACTTTCAGTCCACCGCAATATTTGCCCGGTTGCAATACTGCTGAGCCCGTTGAAATCACCAAATTATTTTTCAAACATGCTGTGGGTATTGTAGGAATTGCGCGCGTGCTCAAAGGGTTTGCCACAGGCGGACAATTGGTGACACCTGCCGGAACAATGCTACCGCCCTTTTTGTATTTTATGCCGCCAACAGCGCAAGTAAGATCCGCTTTCAAAGTCGCGTTTTGATCCAGCCATATTGCGTGGTTGTGATCGGCATCAGAATAGACCCCGCACCCATTTGCCGATAGCTTGGCATCAGTATCCATGTAAAATGTCTTGTTGTCCTTTTGATCAAGCGCCAACACACAGATATTGGTTGCTCCGGCCGTTTTTGCCGTGGCCACCACATTGATTGGCGTTACGCCGGCGTTTATGAATTGCGCCATGAACGGCGTCCACGCTTCCGAGATTGAAACCGTCACGCTGCCAGCTGTATGATCCACGCTAGCTTGAACAGCCGCACTGGAATCATTTTTTGCCAGTGCCGCGGTAGCATAATTTACAGCGGCCGCAACGATCATGCTATCTGTGGAACTGGCTACCGTGAGTTCTTTGGCAGCCGCCAGCGAAGCTTGATCAGCAGCGGATTGCAGATTAGTGCGCTTGAGTGCGAGGATCGAAAAATCGGCGGCTACGCCAAAAGCAGCCATCATTGCAGGCAAACCAAGAGCCAACATCATAGTCATATTTCCAGTTTGATGCCGGCAAATGGGAACGCGCAAAAAAGAATATTGCCAAGTTTGGCAACATCCCCTTAATACCCTGAAAATAGTTTTTGCAATGTTCAAAATAAGCCTTCGGCGGCCTAAGCAGCCCACGTTCATTGCGCGTTTTAGGTCACAATTCTTAAGAGTCGGTTTTCAAAGACTGTAAAACGAAAATTATTATGGATCGCGCCATGTAATGAATTGCACCGCTCAACATTTCTTCACCCTAATCTTTCAAGTGGTTTTAACAACCCTCGTGCAAAGGTGGCGGCAATAGGGGATTACAATGGGATTTAACGAGCCGTTTAAAAATTCAATTGGTGGGAAGATTTCACGCCTTGTGGCGCTATCAGTCCTGAGCGCTATGATCTTGCTCGCCGTATTCTTGGGCTTCATCCAGATTAAGGAATCCGTTAACCAGAAGCGGGCTGCATTGCAATCAACGGCATTTATTTACGCTTCGGCGCTGGCAGATGACATTGATCAAAAAAATCGGCTCGGCGCTCAACAGGTTTTACGCTCCATCGCCCGCGTGCCTCAAATCCTCTATGCGGCCGCTTTAGACACCGATGGTGCTTCAATTGCCTCAATGGGCAACATCACGTTCTTGGCAAGCGATCAAGTAGACGAACATGCCAGCTTGCTGCAAATGCTGACCAAGGGCAATTTGCCTATCGCTGTTGATATCGTTCGGGGCGGAGAGAATGTTGGAAAGCTTGTGCTGCTTGGCGACATCACTGATATTCGCAGCCAATTGTTGTGGACAACTCTGACAACTTTTGTGGCAGCCATCTTTGCATCAGCTCTCGCTTTTCCAATTTCAGCCCCACTACGCATTCGGATCATTACACCGATTGTGACACTGACAAATGCGATGCAGACTATGCGACAAACACGCGCTTTTTCCAAAACCACGGTCATTGAGGCTGAAGGCGAAACCCGCGTGCTGGTCGACACATTTAACTCCATGATTGGCGACATTCACCACCGTGACGCTGCTCTGCAGAAACTTGCCTATTTTGATCCACTCACAGGCCTTCCCAACCGCGTCAATTTTCAGCGATTGCTAGAAGAACATCTCGCTGAAAAAGCCAGTATTGCCGCCGTCTTCCTATTGGACATCGACAACTTCCATGCCATCAACGATGCCATGGGTCACAGCATCGGTGATGCCTTGCTGATGGATGTGGCAGCCCGCCTGAATACAGAGTTACCAGAAAATGGTCTCATCGCCCGCTTGGGCGGCGATGAATTCGCGGTATTCGCGCCAGGCCTTGCTACAGTCCCTGAAGCCCAATTGGCGCTCGCCAAATTGATTTCTTCGCTTTACGCACCCATCCAGATTTTGGGCCATGAAATTCATGTTGCGATGTCTTCTGGCGTTGTGCTTGTGCCCGAGCACGCCGCGAACGCTACAGAAGTACAGCGTCATCTTGATCTTGCGCTTTATGATGCCAAAAAATCTGGTGTGGGCCGTACTTGTTTTTTTCGCAAGGAATTGGTCGATAGTCTGAATGAAGAAGCCGCTCTGGTGAAAGGCCTGCGCACCGCGCTGGCCAATGATCACATCACTGCATTCTTCCAGCCTATCGTAAACTTGAAATCGGGGCGTGTTGAGGGCTTTGAATCTTTGGCACGATGGATTGACCCTGAAAAGGGTCATATTTCGCCCGGAAAATTTATTCCTATTGCTGAAAAATCGGGCTTGATTTCAACATTAGGCAAACACATTTTACGAATCTCATGTGAACATGCAAAACGTTGGCATGCAGCAGGCCGCGACAACTGGCATGTATCGGTGAACGTTTCAGCCGCGCAGATTTTGCAATCCGGTTTCATTGATCAAGTGCGCAAAATTCTGCACGAAACTCAATTGCCACCCCACCTGCTCTGCCTTGAACTTACAGAAAGCCTTTTTGTCGGAAAGTCAATGGTGATCGTGCAAAAGATGTTGCAAGAGTTCCGCGAACTCGGAATCAAAACATCGCTTGATGATTTCGGCACCGGCTATTCTTCACTGTCTTATCTTGAGCATTTGCCATTCGACAAACTTAAGATTGATCGCGCCTTCGTAAAAGATGCGCGACAGGGCAGCAAAAACACCGAACTGCTGAAAGGCATTATCGGCCTCGCCCACGGTTTGGGCATGACAGTTGTGGCAGAAGGGGCTGAAACTAGCGCTGAACTTAGCGTGTTGCAATATTATGGCGCAGACGCTGTTCAGGGCTACATCTTCGCCAAGCCCATGCCCTTTGACACAGCCACCATCAATGCCGACTTGATTGACCAGAAGGCAATGATGCAAGGAAATCGCATCACAGGATAATGGTGGGCCCACCAGGACTCGAACCTGGAACCAAGCGGTTATGAGCCGCTAGCTCTAACCATTGAGCTATAGGCCCCCAATGTTTTTGCATGGCTACATCATTTTTGAAAGCTATGCTAGAACTTCGGCATGAAAAATGAGATTCTCTCCCCCGAAGCCGCCGTTGATGAACTGATAAAGCTGCACGCCCATGCCACTAAGGCGCTAAAAGCCAGCCTTGATCTTTATTTCGCCAATCGCACGCCGCCCACGCCTGAACAGCGCGACCAGTTTTGCTACCCGCAATTGCGCGTGACTTATGTCGCTGATGGCCTGCAACCCTCAATCGCCAGAGCCTATGCCAAATTTCAAAGGCCTGGCACCTATGTGACGACTGTCACCCAGCCTGCCCACTTCAAGCGCTATCTGGTTGCGCAGCTGAAACATTTGGCCGAAGATTATAACGCCAAAATTGAAGTTGGGTTTTCCACCCAAGAAATTCCATACCCATATGTTCTGGAAAGCGGCAATGATTTAGGCAAGGGCAATGTGACAGCAGCGGAATTGGCACTGCACTTCCCAATCCCACAGCTTGCTTTGGTTGGCGATGAAATTGCAGATGGTCAATGGGATCACAAGGAGGGAGACCCCTTCCCACTCGCCCTTTTTGACGCGGTGCGCGTTGATTTTTCACTGAAGCGCTTACAGCATTACACCGGCACGCACTGGAAAAACATTCAACCCTGGATTCTGCTGACCAACTATCACCGCTATGTCGATCAGTTCATCAAATGGGGCATTGAACAGCTTTCACAAGACGGCCCCTATGAAGCTTTGCATCTTCCAGGTGGAGGAATCGTCACCCGCGGCATGGATAGAGCCACGACAGAAAAAGTGTTAGGTGCCAGCCAATGGCACAAATTCCAAATGCCGGCCTACCACCTCGCCCGCAATGACGGCGAAGGCGGAGAGACTTTGGTGAATATCGGCGTTGGCCCATCCAACGCCAAAAACATGACAGACCATCTGGCGGTGCTGCGTCCCCACTGCTGGCTGATGATTGGGCATTGTGGGGGTTTGCGCCAATCTCAGCGCATCGGCGATTATGTGTTGGCCCATGCCTATCTGCGCGAAGACCATATTCTGGATTATGTTCTGCCACCGGCCATTCCCATCCCGGCTCTCGCCGAAGTGCAATTGGCCTTGCAACATGCCGCCGCTGAAGTGACAGGAGAAACGGGTGATGCACTTAAGGCGCGGCTGCGCACCGGAACAGTGGTGACCTATGATGACCGGAACTGGGAATTGCACTGGTCCATGGAACGCAAGCGCATCAACCTGTCACGCGCCATTGCAGTAGATATGGAGTCTGGAACACTGGCAGCTCAAGGATTCCGCTTCCGCGTGCCCTATGGAACACTGCTGTGTGTGTCAGACAAACCTTTGCATGGTGAAATCAAATTGCCAGGTGCGGCTAACGCCTTTTACGATAGGGCCGTGGCTGAGCATCTATTGATAGGCCTTACATCAGTGGAAAAACTGCGCGCCAGCCGCCTGGGGTTACATTCGCGCAAACTGCGCAGCTTTGATGAACCACCCTTTAGATAAACATTTTGGCAACATAATTGCGCCGCTTTTTATTCCTAGCTAAGCGCCACATAGGAGTTGAAGAATGGTCAAATATTTTCTCACATCAATGGCATTGCTAGCCACGCTGGCAACAAGTCCCGCATTTTCGCAAGAGGTCAAAATGGATCGCATGATGTCGCTCACTGGTCATGGTGTAGTGCATGTCGTTCCCGATATGGCTATGATAAATGTAGGCGTGGTTTCATCAGCTGAATCAGCGCGCGTTGCCCTTGATGCCAACACCAAAGCAATGACAAAACTGATGGCTGATCTAAAGGCCGCACAGATTGATGAGAAAGACATTGCTACTTCAAATTTCTCAGTGAACCCACGGTTTGATTATGGTCAAAGTGGAGGCCAGCCGCCAAAACTTGTGGGCTATGACGTTTCCAACACTGTAACCGTAACTGTCCGTAAAATTGATGGTTTAGGTGCGTTGTTGGATAAAGCTGTTTCTTCTGGTTCTAACCAGATCAATGGTATTTCCTTTTCCGTTTCAAAACCCGAAGCGGCGATGGACCAAGCCCGCATTTTGGCTGTTGCTGATGCCAAGCACAAAGCCCAAGTCTTGTCAGACGCTTCGGGCATCGTTTTGGGTAAAATTGTAGCCATCACCGAAAACACCGCAACCGCTGAACCGCCAATGATGTATGGTCGCGCCAAAGCCATGGCCGCGGATGCAGCACCCGTGCCGATAGCGCAGGGCACGCAGGTGATTTCAGTTGACGTGAATATCAACTGGGAAATCAAGTAGGTTCACAGTCTGACCACATAAGATTGAGGTGCAAGCTGGAGAATTGCAATTTGTGAGGTGAAGTCTCAATCAAACTATGCAAAGATGTGTTTATGCCAATCTGTGAGCGGGACCCTTGGCGGTACCAGTTTTTCGAAAATGTTGCCTGTCCTGAGGGAGTAAACATTCCAACGGACGATATTGACTGTTGGGAATGGTTTAAAGATTACCGCTGGGTTTACAACAAGCTGACCATCGCAAAATCACAGTCTATTCGTTGCGGATTGCACGAAAATCCACCAAGCCAATTTCCAGTTTTTTCAAAACCAAATGTAAACTTGAAAGGCATGGGGATCAACGGAAAAGCCATTTATTCCGCCACAGAATTTGCAGCACACTCTGTGCCGGGCCATATGTGGATGGAGCTTTTTCAGGGGCCACATGTATCAACGGATTGCGCTGTTGTGGCGGGGCGCGCCGTGTGGTTTCGTCACGCTGAGGGCATGAGATGGCATGAAGGCATGTTCAAGCACTGGGTGATTTACGCCAAGCCGCTGCTGGAACTCGAAGACTTTCTGAGACACTGGGTCGAAAAACACATGGCGGGCTATACCGGAATGATGAATTTTGAGACCATTGGAGGACACATCATAGAGGCCCATTTGCGTTTTGCAGACCAGTGGGTCGATCTGTATGGCGTGGGTTGGGTTCACGCCCTTGTAAACCTCTATGCCGAGGGCAAGTGGACATTCAAACCCGGCAATGAAGTTGAAGGCTATTCGATTCCGCTCTTTGCTAAACCGCACGCAAGATTGCTGCAACCGCCTGCGCAAGTGCAAGCAGAAATTCGATGCCTGCCCCATGTGCGCAGCCTCCAAATAACGTTCCATGAAATGAAAGACGTGAGCCAGCACCCCATGCCGCCTGGCGGGTTTCGACTGGGCATTATTAATGCCGATGTACTTCAGGCTGGATTTTTTGCGCGGCGCAAACTGGCCGAAGCATTTGCCGGTATTGAAATCATGCTGCCTGAATAAGGCTCCAATGATGTATCGCTTCATCATAGGAATGAAGCTCCCCCAAGCCAATATCAAACCAGGCACCGTGAATGCCCACCTCGCCCTTGTTGGCGCGCATGCGCAGCCAAGGGAAGGTGCGAAGATTGGCTAAAGAGTGTTCAATAGATGCCCGCTCCACCATGGTGCACAGATGTTCGCCTTCCCCATGATCGTGGCGCACGCCCGCCGCCACATCACGCACATCACTCATCCATTTGCCGATAAAGTCACCTGCAGATAACGGATCACCGCCTTCCACTACCGCTCTAATGCCACCACAACGGCCATGGCCCATCACCACGATATCTTGAACACCAAGGGACAAAACAGCAAACTCAATGGCCGCGGAGGTAGAATGGTGTTTGCCATCTGGCGCATAGGCCGGCACCAGATTAGCAACATTGCGCGCAACAAAAATTTCTCCCGGACCAGCATCAAAAATCGTCTCAGGCGCCGCGCGGGAATCGCAGCAAGCGATGATCATCAACTTGGGGCGTTGCGTGCCTGCGCCAAGTTTTTCATAGCGCTCGGCTTCAGCAGCATAGCGCCCGGAACGAAAGCGAGAATATCCATCAAGCAAGTGTAAAGGGAGGGGCATGGCATTTCCTGTTCTATAAAAACCAAGCTTGTCTTTGGCGCAAAACGGCCGCAGCTTCAACCACGCCGTTGTGGTTTTTGAATTTCCGCGTTAGGACTAGCCATGAGCAACATTCAACCTTTTTTCCCCACCCTGATTTACCGCGCAGAAACGCCAAACCCGCAACGTCTTAACATGCAGCTGGAAGACGCCGCTTTGGCATTGGCCGCCGAGGACAAGGCAGGCCAACGCTGGTGCGAGAAATATGGCTATCCCGGCTATACGTCGTTCGCCACGCAGCCGGAGTTGCGGGAGAGCATTCCCGTGATTGGCAAATTGGTGCGCATGATCGACAAACACGCCGCCGAATTTGCCAAGGCCCTGCATTGGGATATTCGTGGCGGAAAACCGATTTGCGATTCCATCTGGGTGAATGTAATGCCGGAAGGCGGCAGCCACACATCTCACATACACACCAATTCGGTGATCAGTGGCACTTACTATGTGTCCGTGCCTGAAGGCTCTGGCCCTATCGTTTATGAAGACCCGCGCCATGCCATAATGATGGCCGCCCCGCCACGCAAAAAGGATGCTCCGCGCGAATTTCAAAACCAGATCAAGGAAACCCCACAAGAAGGATCGCTGCTGCTGTGGGAAAGTTGGCTGCGGCATGAGGTGCCCCTGAACCGCGGCACAGGCCTGCGGATTTCAGTGAGCTTTAATTATGTGATTGGGCAGAAGTAGACGATTTCTTCTCACCCTTTGTGCGCTCTTCATCTTCCAGGTGAAAGCCACGCAAGATGTGATGAAGCGCGGGTGCGAGTGCAAAGCCTGCAACCGCAAAAAACAGCAAGCCACTTGCCAGCGCATAGATGCCTTCAAAGATTTGGCCCGCCTTGGTAGGCATTGGGTCCAGTGGCCCCATACCAGATAGGATCATGGACGCATTGGCAAAGGCTTTGATCATATCCATACTGCCAAAATAACCATAGCCCGCCATGCCAACAGCCAGCGCAAATACAACAATGCCAAATGCCCAAAGCGCGCTGCGCCATAGGCGCGACACCAAAACATCGCGCCGATTCATGACTTAAACAAGCCTTCACCCATCTGATCAATCATCAGCTGGCCTTTCTGGATGGCATACTCGGCGGCTTCATCTTTGTCGGAAAATTTATCGGCGCGCACAAAGCGCTGGGTTTTGCCATCCTTGGTGATGATGCCGGCCAGCTGAAATTGACCGCCTTCCTTATAGGGCTGAGCCTCAATCACGAAGCCTTTGTATTCCACAGTCTTTGTGACGGCGGATTCACCAACCGCGCCACCACCAAACAGATTTTTCAGCCAGCCCATGTGTCATATCCTTATCCAAAACGATAGCTGGAGGCTGTTACACCACCAAACACGTTTGTATCATGGTATACGCGCGTTGCCTTCTCATTTTCTGCTGCGCCCACAGCTGCCATCAATGGCACCAGATGATCTTCCTGTGGGTGGCAAATACGGGCTGATGGGGCTTTCTCCCATGCCAAAAGCTCTGCTGTGCGCTTGGCAGGTTCCGCGTTCATCGCATCATCCAGCCAGGCATCAAAGGCGGCTGACGGCGCCTTGGCACCGGGGCCAAACAATCGCAGATTATGATAGCTGAGGCCGGAGCCCACGATCACCACACCTTCTTTGCGCAGCGGGGCAAGCGCACGACCAAGCGCGAGATGCGCTGCGGGATCATAATTATGCAGAATGGAAACTTGCAGCAGCGGAATATCCGCATTAGGATACATTACTTGCATGGGCGCAAACACGCCATGGTCAAAGCCGCGCGTGGCATCCTCATGCGTGGGCAAACCTGCGGCCTTGAGCAACGCTGTCACGCGTTTGGCGATTTCAGGCGCACCAGGGGCAGCATATTTGATCTGATAAGTGTGTGCGGGAAAACCACCATAATCATACACCATGCCGGGGGCTGGCGAGGTTTGCACAGCAAAATCATCCTGCTCCCAATGGCCGGAAATCATCAGAATGGCCTTGGGCTTTTCGCCAATTTCAGCGGACATATTGGCCAACGATGTTTCCAGCGTCGCCAGCATTTTGCGCATATCCGGCAGCCAAGGCCAAGGGCCGCCGCCATGCGAGATAAAATATGTGGGCATGAGTTTTGACATGTTGGGTTCCTTTCGAGGCCTTATATATAACTTTATTTGTTACAGTTCAAGCCCCGCTCTGATTTTGGTTATAACACTTTGCCGGGATTCAAAATGCCTTTTGGATCGAGCGCCGCTTTGATGGCGCGCAAGGCCGAAAGTTTGCCCGCATCACCATAGGTGGCGAGTGCGGCGCGCTTTTCCAAGCCAATGCCATGCTCGGCGGAGAATGAGCCGCCCCAAGCTTTCAGTTGGCCAAACACGAGCGCATCGACTTGGTTTTTGAATGGCTCAGCGGGGGCCGCTCCGGCGATGGTGAGATGCACATTGCCATCGCCCAAATGGCCGATCACATAGGCCTTGAGAGGAGGTGCTTCTCGCGCCAGCCCCTGCTCCAGCGTGGCGAGATAAACCTCCAGCTTCGCCTGCGGTACAGTCACATCATACCACAGGCCAAAAGGCAGCGCGCGGTCCACACACCAGCTGTCTTCCCGCAAAATCCAGAAGCTGCGCGCCTCGGCCTGCGACTTTGCAATCAGCGCATCCACCACCCAGCCCTGTTCCAAGCCCTGCTCTAATGCGGCTTGCAAGCGCGCCTGCGCCTCAGTGTCATCGCGGCCTTCGCATTCTACAATGAAATAGCTGCCCTGTTTCGGCAGACCATTGAACGCGGCGGTTTTGCGGTCTGCCACCGACAGCCAGAAATAATCGGCATGCATATATTCAAAGGCCAGAAGCTGATGGGTGGGAACCGCGTTAAAAAGCGCCAGCGCCGCAGTCAGATTGGGGCACACCACCAAAGCCGTGGCGCGTGCTTGGGGCCGCGGCACAAGGCGGATCACCGCTTTCGTAACGATGCCAAGCGTGCCTTCCGCGCCGATCAGCAGCTGCTTCACATCATAGCCTTCATTGCATTTGGCGACACGGGCAAGATCGCTCATGATCGTGCCATCAGCCAACACCGCCTCAAGCCCCGAAACCCGCGCCCGCATCACGCCATGGCGAAACGCTTCAATGCCGCCCGCATTGGTGGAAATCAAGCCGCCAATCGTTGCCACATCTCGCGCCCCCAAATCAATCCCCGCCATCAGGCCATGGGGTTGCAAGGCGGCATCGAGATTGGCCAGCGTCACCCCCGCCTCCACCACAACCACTTGGCCGATAGGATCAATTTCAATGATGCGGTTCAGATTTTGCGTGGAGAGGATGAGTTGGCCTTCAGAAGAAACCGCCCCACCCGCCAACCCCGTCCGCCCACCCTGCGGCACGATGGTGATCTTGTGTTGATTGCAAAATTTGAGAAGTGCAGAAACTTGGGCGACATCCGAAGGCAGCGCGATCACGCCTGCTTGGAGGTTATCAGGATGAAGGCCGGGATCGGCTTTGGTGAGATTGGTGCGCAAGGCGAGCGCGGGAAAGGCAGCAGAAATTTGAGAGGCAAGTGTCATGCTGCAACATTATCAAGCCAAACCGAAGCCGCAAGCGCCTTCAAGCAGCGGGCCGCACCATCAACCCCAACTTGATCGCCACCACGATGAAAGGCAGCGCGTGAAACAGCAAATCAAAAATATCCAATGGCCGCACCAATTCCCCACGCGAAAGCATGCGCAATTTCTCGAAGATGTGCGGCTCTGGCACAAAGGGGGCGAAGCCCAGCGTGAGACAGGCGAGAATGATAACGAACCACGGCAGGCTTTGGATATAGTCGAATATGTTGTTCATTCTCGTATATTAGCATTGTTGAATATAAAGAGCGATGCGGCAAATCGCACGATCTTCCTACTCCTCCTTGTGGGGAGACGAAATATGCACTTCCGCCGCTGCATTTAGTCGTTCAAACGCTAAGCCAAGAAACAACTTGTGCCGCATCAAAAAAATGATCACTTCACCAAGGGCATGGGGTGCCATATGAAGTGTAGGTATTCTGCGCATAAAAACCAAAACCTAAACTAGTAGTCGTTGTCCTAGTTTCATCCACACATTCTGATCTGGAAATTATTGGCATAGGGCTTCCATCATAGAAATAAGTACGTGAAGCATGGCCAGACCACAACTCCATGTCAAATTGGGGAAACGATACGTGTTTATAGGCAGCTCCAGTAGGAGCCGACAACACCCTATAGATATAGTAGGGGCGCATGAATTCAAATATGACTCGCCAAGGAGGAGCCCCCACTGAGGACAATCCTATGGATATTGCTATCGCGAGTGGAGGCCCCAACAAACGGGAAACACCCATAATCATTCTGCGATGATAGAATGCAACACCAACTGAAATGAGCCAGATTATCGAAATGAATGCCAGCGGCATGAGTGCAAACGCACCATAGACCATGGCTGGACCTGGACCATCATCCATAAACTGATCCATCAGATAGCTGATGATGTACAGGCTAAGTATGCACCCGACAAACGGCCATAGTGAAACCCTGTCTACGGCTGTGGCCTCAGCAGGAACATTTGTCATTTAAATTGCGCTCTAATTGTCCAAGAAGCTCCGCAGCTTCCGCGACCGGCTTGGATGCTTCAGTTTGCGCAGCGCCTTCGCCTCAATCTGGCGAATACGTTCGCGCGTCACGCTGAACTGTTGGCCCACTTCTTCCAGCGTGTGATCGGTGTTCATGCCGATGCCGAAGCGCATGCGTAAGACCCGCTCTTCACGCGGCGTGAGCGAGGCCAGAACGCGGGTGGTGGTTTCGCGCAAATTGGCTTGGATCGCCGCATCGATGGGCAGGATGGCGCCCTTGTCTTCGATGAAATCGCCCAGATGTGAATCTTCTTCATCACCCACAGGCGTTTCCAGTGAGATCGGCTCCTTGGCGATCTTCATCACCTTGCGCACCTTTTCCAAAGGCATGGACAATTTTTCGGCCATTTCTTCTGGCGTCGGCTCGCGGCCAATTTCATGCATCATCTGGCGCGAGGTGCGCACGATCTTGTTGATCGTTTCAATCATATGCACCGGAATGCGGATGGTGCGCGCCTGATCCGCGATCGAACGTGTGATCGCCTGACGGATCCACCAGGTGGCATAGGTCGAGAACTTGTAACCACGACGATATTCAAACTTATCGACGGCCTTCATCAAGCCGATATTGCCTTCCTGAATCAAATCCAGGAATTGCAAACCGCGATTGGTGTATTTCTTCGCAATCGAAATCACGAGACGCAAATTGGCCTCGACCATTTCCTTCTTGGCGATGCGGGCTTCGCGCTCGCCCTTCTGCACCATGCCAACAATCTTGCGATATTCGGTGATCTGCAAACCTGTGGCCGAAGCCAGATCAAAAATCTCATCACGAATAACCTTGATGGATTCTTTTTCGTCGTTCACCCACTTCTTCCAACCATGCTTGGTGAGACGGCCTACGCGCTTCAGCCATTCTGCATCAAGTTCGTTGCCCTGATATTCTTTCAGGAATTCATCACGTGGTACTTTATAGGTTTCAGCCAGACGCATCAGGCGGCCCTCAAGAATATTGAGGCGCTTGGCAATATCGTAAAGCTGTTCAACCAGCGCTTCGATACGCGCATTGTTGAGCGAGAGCGACTTTACATTTGTGATGATGTCTTCACGCAGCTTGCGGTAACGGCGCTCTTGAGAAGGTGACAGCCCCTCGCCTTCCTGCACTTCTTGGTCTTGCAATTTGCGCAGCGACTTATAAAGGCGCGCAATTTCGTCGAACACCTCAAGCACCTTTGGCTTGAGTTCAAGCTCCATGGCCGACAAAGAAACGCCCAGATCATCGCCCTCATCGTCATCATCTTCTTCAATGGTGGGCTTGTCAAAATCTTCAGGTGAAAGCACATCCGAGAAATCATCATCGCCACCCCGGCGAGGCGGCGGCGGCGCACGGCGTGATTCCTGTTTTGAGGCCTCGGCGCGTTTCAACTCAGCCTGTTTGCGCACCTCTTCCTTTGGAGGAACATAAGGCATCGG
Source organism: Alphaproteobacteria bacterium (assembly GCA_028868255.1). Lineage (GTDB taxonomy): Bacteria > Pseudomonadota > Alphaproteobacteria > Rhizobiales > Aestuariivirgaceae > Aestuariivirga. The sequence goes on from JAGWUY010000029.1 coordinate 15,160, forward strand.
CGTTTGCACGGATTGGTTTTGCTTGGCATCAGGGCCGGCATAGGTGGCTTCGAGATCAATAATGTCACGCAGCAAAATTTTGCCTTCGTTCAGCTCATCGCGCCAGATGATGATGGCCTGGAACGTCAGCGGGCTTTCGCATAAACCACTGATCATCGCCTCACGGCCAGCTTCAATACGCTTGGCGATCGCAATTTCACCCTCGCGGCTGAGCAGTTCAACAGCGCCCATTTCACGCAGATACATGCGCACAGGATCATCGGTGCGGTCAGCCGGTGGCTTGGGCGCATCCACCTTCATCAAGGCGGTCTCACCGCTTTCAGATTCCTCAACCTTGGCGACGACGCTTTCGCTCTCTTCTTCAGATTCGACAACCGTGATGCCCATTTCAGCGAGCATCCCGTAAATGTCTTCAATCTGGTCAGAGGTAACTTCTTCGGAGGGCAGAACCGCGTTCAGTTCGTCGAGCGTTACATATCCGCGCGCCTTGGCCAGCTTGATGAGGCGCTTGACGGCAGCGTCATTCAGATCAAGAACCGGGCCATCGCCATCCGCCGCAACATCCGGCACATCACCATCTTCTGGCGGATTTGCCGGCTCAACATCAGGCTTGGACGGTGGGCGAACAGGTGGACGAGCCATGACTTTACTTCCTTCAAATGCTGCCGGATGGGGCAGCGCAAACTGATTCGGGCCAAACTAGCTGTCGCACCATTAATTGCCGATTAACCAAGATTACGGGCGTTTCGCCTCATTCATCCTGTTGTGTCGACCGACCCGAAGCAACCCCAAACCCATCGACATGGGCTTCTGATCCGTGAGCCGATAATAATTGATCGCGCAAAGCGACCAGCGCAGCCTGATTGTCCTCCGTGGGATCATGCGCAAAAGCTGCCTGAGCAGCTTTCACCTCACGATCAAGGGTGATAGCTTTGTGGTGTAAAGCGATCATTTGGCGGAGGCCTGTCCGGGCATCATCTTGTGCAGCACCAGGACCCAAGAACCACTCATTCAAACGTTTCGCCTGTGTTTCGAGGCGGTCCAGCAACGACCCAAACCCTCTTGACATCAGATGGCCCCGAAGGGCCGCCGCTTCAAGGCTTTCCATCGAGAAGGCGCTATCTATGATTTCTGACCGCATAGAGTCAAGCTCACGCGAAACTAGCTCTGTTTTCCTAAATTCAGAATAAAATTCATGGACGAGTTCCGGGTGATTAATGAGGGTGAGCACGATCATTCGCTCGCGGTGCTCGGTCGCGTTTTGACTTGTGGTCTTGGCGGCAAGGGCCTTTAGTTTTTGAGATGCAGGCTGCTGAAGCTCCCATGGCTTTTGACCCCATTTTAACCGCGGCTGTGATTTGCCGCCGGGGGTGAAAGGCCGACGCGCTCCACCCTGCCCTTTGAACAAGTCGCTGAGGCGTTGTTGCAGATCAGACAAATAGTGTTTACGCACCGTCTCGTCTGCAATTTGCGAAACTTGAACGCGCAAATCCTTTTCAAAGCTGGCGCGCCGCTCTGGTGTCGAACGATCATTCATGTCCAGCGCCCGCGCCCACAACGCCGATGACAGGGGCTGCGCTGCATTCACCACAGCTTTCACAGCGTCAGGCCCATCAGATTTAAGCAGATCATCTGGGTCCTGCCCTTCAGGCAGAAAGGCGAACTTGAGAGAGTGACCGGGCTTCAGCAGAGGCAGCGCCAAATCCAGCGCGCGGTAAGCGGCCTTCTGGCCAGCGCTGTCACCATCAAAACACAAGGTGGGCTCCGGCACCGTCTTCCACATCAGGCCCAACTGATTTTCAGTCAGCGCCGTGCCCAATGGCGCCACAGCTTCGGTGAAGCCTGCACGATACATGGCGATCACATCGACATAACCTTCCACCGCGATGAGCTGACCGGATTTATGAGCCACAGCGCGGGCTTTGTCGAAATGATAAAGAATCTCGCCCTTATGAAAGAGTGGCGTCTCCGGCGAGTTCAAATATTTGGCGGGCACATCAGCGCGCAAGGCCCGGCCACCAAAGGCAATCACCCGTCCGCGCGGATCACGGATGGGGAACATCACACGATCTCGAAACCGATCATAGGCCACGGCAATATCATCACCAGCAACCACCATGCCCGCTTCCGCCATTTGCTCCACTGTGACTTTATGATCCGCCAAATGCGTGCGCAGGGCAGATCGATCATCCGGCGCATAGCCGATGCCAAATTCTTTTTGGATGGCAGGTGTTAGCCCGCGATCAGCCAGATAGCCCCGTGCTTTTGCGCCGCGCGCCGTTTGCAACTCCGCCTCAAAAAACTTGGCCGAAATTTCCATGATATCATAGAGGCTTGTGCGCAACTCTTCACGTTCTGCTTCATCTGGCGAGAAAACGGGCATGGGCAAGCCCGCCTCTGCCGCCAATTGCGAAACGGCCTCTGGGAATGGCACGCCCTCTTTTTCCACCAGATAGGTGAAAATATCGCCTGATTGTTTGCAGCCAAAACAATAATATCGGCCCTTTCGATCATCGGCATGGAAGCTGGGCGACTTCTCGCCATGAAACGGGCAGCAAGCCCAATAGTCACCCTTGGCCGCATTGGTTTTACGACGATCCCAAGCCACGGTGCGCCCAATAACCGACGACACCGAAACCCGGTTGCGGATGTCATCAAGAAATGAGGGTGGGAATTTCATAAGATTTGTCTAGCAAGTCGGGCGCACGAAACAAAGACCCAGAAAGTACGATTTACCTCGCCATTATTCTGCATTAGTTTAACCCGAAATCGGAGGCCAGCATGACCGTCACCCGCTATCACCCTGTTCTCGTTGCTTTACATTGGTTGCTGGCCTTGTTGATTTTGCTGCAATTGGCAGGTGGCTATTTTTCTTTGTCTAAAATGCCCAACGCAGATGTCACAAAAGTGGGAGCATTACAGATTCACGGCACAATTGGCCTAACGATT
>JAGWUY010000250.1 GCA_028868255.1 Alphaproteobacteria bacterium
GAATACCAGTTTGATGCCTTTATGATGGGCAAACAGCGCAAAGACGAGCTGTAAACAACCCCGCTTCATTCATACGAAATCCCCGCATCATTTGCGGGGATTTTTTTGATTTGGTGTCACTATTTGATAACGGGAGCTTGATTGAGGTCAATACTGGGCGTCGCCAAGCTTCCGGCAGAGCCTGCCCCACTTTGCTGTGGAACCACAATCTTGAAAGCCGGATCAGCCACGACGGGCTTGTCAAGGAACGCCGTCACAGTTTGCGGAAAGGCGATCAGAATCGCCACCAAAATAACTTGCAATATCACCCAAGGAATTGCACCCCAATATATGTCGCTGCTCTTCACTTTTGGGGGCGCAATACCGCGCAGATAGAACAGCGCAAACCCAAAAGGCGGGTGCATGAAACTGGTTTGCATATTGGCCCCCAGCAGCACACCCAGCCAGACAATGTTGATGCCCAGTGCTGCCGCAGCAGGCACCAGCAAGGGCACGATGATGAAGGCAATCTCAAAGAAATCGAGGAAGAAAGCGATCACGAAAACAAAGACGTTCACGAAGATGAGAAAGCCCACTTGACCGCCCGGCAAGGTGGTAAGGAAGCTCTCAATCCATTCTTTGCCTCCCACGCCTTGGAACACCAGCGAGAACACGCGGCTGCCAATCAGGATCATCACCACCATGGCGGTAATGCGCATTGTGGTGGCCATGCCTTGGTAAGTGAGATTCCAGTTCAATTTGCCGTTCAGCTTGGCCAAGACGAATGAGCCGACAACGCCCATTGCCCCGGCTTCTGTGGCGGTGGCCAAGCCCATCAACATTGTGCCCAGCACCAAGAAGATCAGGATCAGAGAAGGCACCATGCCCCGAATGCAGCGCCAAATCAGCGGCCAGCCGTGCAGCACGCGGGCTTCAAGTGGCAGTGCTGGAACATCCTGCGGACGAATGAAAGAAAGGATGAAGACCCACAACATGAATAGGAAGGTCTGGATGAAGCTGGGGCCAACGGCACCCCAATACATTTGGCCCACATCCACACCCATCTGATCGGCCAAAACCACCAGCACAAGCGAAGGCGGAATGAGCTGCGTGATGGTGCCAGAAGCTGCAATCACGCCAGTGGCGTGGCGAACATTATATCCGTATTTTAGCATGATCGGCAGCGAGATCAGCCCCATTGCAATCACAGACGCTGCAACTGTGCCGGTGATTGCGCCCAAAACTGCGCCCACCAAGATCACAGCATAAGACAGGCCGCCGCGTACCCCGCCAAACAATTGGCCAAAGCCTTCCAACAAATCTTCCGCCAGGCCGGAACGCTCGAGTATTGCGCCCATCAATGTGAAGAAGGGGATGGCCAACAACAGGTCGTTGCGCAGAATGCCTTCAAGCTGATAAATTATTGCACCCAGAAAATCAGGCTGTATTAAGCCAAGTTCAACCCCGACAAATCCGAAGGCAAGACCCACAGCCGCCAGAGAAAATGCAGCGGGGTAACCAATCAACATGAACATGATCAACCCTGCGAACATCAGCGGGGCCATATTGTGGGTGATGAATTGAATCATTGTACGGGCTTCTCATAGGCATGCTCGCGGCGGATGTTCCAGAAGATCGAAGCCACGCATTTGATGATTTCTGAAACGGCTTGCAACAACAAGAGGCTCATGCCCAAAGGCACCAGACCTTTGATGGGCCAACGGGGCAGGCCGCCTGCGTTCTGTGAGAGTTCATCACCAGACCAAGCCTCAAGGAACCAAGGCCAAGAAAAGCGGATTAAGATCAAGCAGAACGGGATCAAGAACAGAAGTGCGCCCAAAAGGTCAATCCAGTCTCGTCCCTTGTCGCTCCAACGGGCATAGAGCAGGTCAACTCGCACATGCTCATTGAGTTTCAACGTCCAGCTTGCACCCAAAAGCACCATGCCAGCAAACATCACGAGTTGCAGGTCACGCAAGGCGTTTGAATTGTTGCGATAAAAATCAAATATTTGCACAAAAATTTGCCCCTTGGGGCCAAGATAAGCTGCGGTGGCCAGCAGCGATGTCAAGGTGTAACGCAAAAATGCGTCAAAGGCGCAGACAAGGGCGGCCCCGAGCACCAACCAATTGGCGACCACGGCAGCGTGTCGGTTCAAGCTGTCAATAGCAGCGGCAAGTTTGAGAGGAGCTGCTATGTTCATTCTCAATGCCCTTCAAACCCCACAAGTGTATGCACTTTCACGCCCTTGGCGCGGAGTTTTTCAGCGCCCCCTAAATCGGGGAGGTCGATCACGAAGGCAGCAGCCAGAACTTCGCCGCCGGATTTGCGGATCAAATCAATCGCAGCGCCTGCTGTGCCGCCTGTGGCGATCAGATCATCAATCAGCAAAATGCGGTCGCCCTTGGTGATGGCATCGGCGTGGATTTCGATCGTGTCCACGCCATATTCCAATGAGTAGTCTTGGCCAATCACGCGCGAAGGCAATTTACCCTTTTTGCGAATGGGAATGAAGCCGCGGCCCAGTGTGTGGGCCACAGCACCGCCCAGAATAAACCCACGCGCCTCTATGCCCGCCACATAATCAAACTGGCCATGCAGAAAGGGCCAGGCCAGTTCATCCACCGCGGCGCGAAAGCCATGCATGTTGGAGAGCAGAGTGGTGATGTCGCGGAACATGATGCCGGGCTTGGGATAATCCGGAATGTTGCGAATATAGCGCTTGATGTCGAAACCGTTACGAAGATCCATTCTTAAGTCCTGCTGATATTATGGCCACTTCACTTCAGGCGGCATCGAAGAAAGAATACTTTCCACATTGCCACCGGTTTTCAAACCAAAAATTGTGCCCCGGTCATAGAGCAGGTTGAATTCTACATATCGTCCACGGCGGATCAATTGTTCTTCGCGGTCTTGCGCTGTCCATGGTGTGTGCATGTTGGCGCGCACCAGAGCTGGATAGACTTTATTAAAGGCGAATCCGACATCTTTCACGAAAGCAAAATCGGCACCTAGATCGCCGCTGTTCAAATTGTCGAAAAATATGCCGCCAATGCCGCGCGGTTCGTTGCGGTGGGGCAGGTGGAAATACTCATCACACCACTTTTTATAATGGGCATAATCCGCCACGGCATGGGCATCACAGGCTGTTTTCATGGCGGCGTGGAAGGCCAGCGTGTCGGGGTCGTCCTGTGTGCGTCTGCGGTTGAGAACGGGGGTCAAATCCGCGCCGCCGCCAAACCAGGCTTTGGTGGTGACCACAAAGCGGGTGTTCATGTGTACGGCGGGAATATGCGGGTTGCGGGGGTGGATGATGAGCGAAATGCCTGAGGCCCAGAAGCGCGGATCATCTGCCGCACCGGGCATTTGCTTTCGGAATTCGGGTGAAAATTCGCCATGAACGGTGGAACAATGCACGCCTGCCTTTTCAAACAGCCTTCCATGCAACATGCTCATCACGCCGCCGCCGCCCTCATTGGCGCGAGTCCAGGGGGTTTTGACAAAGCGTCCAACGGGCGCATCAGCGCTGCATTCATCTTCCAGCTTTTCGAGCGAGCTTACAATATGGTCGCGCAAACTTTCGAACCAGTGTTGAGCAGTAGCTTTAAAAGTTAAATATTGGTTTTGGTCAGGTGTTGTCATGGAATGGTTTTTTGCATGGTGGCTATAATCCGACTAACTCAAATTTGCCGTGATGGCACTGAAATAGCTGCATTTATTCAAAATTTTGTTTTACGAAAATTTAATCTGGTGTCGATATACCATAGATTTGGGTTGGGTTTT
>JAGWUY010000251.1 GCA_028868255.1 Alphaproteobacteria bacterium
GGCTGCTCTTCAATTTCCTTGGCCATGAAGTGGCGGTGGTTGCCCTTATCCACCATCATCGATGAGGCCTGGCTGAAGCTCATCGGCCGCTTCACAGGTTTATTGTGCGCGTCAAAAATCTCAACCGAATTGCGCGTCAGCACGGCCCAATCGCCGTCTTCGATGTAGGTGATGCGGTTGGTGAAAGGCGAAAGCGCAATGGCATCAGAGCCCAGATACATTTGCCCATCCCCATGGCCAATCGCCAAAGGCGGGCCATTGCGCGCCCCAATCATCAAATCATTTTCGGATTTAAACATAATGGCGAGGGCAAATGCGCCGCGCAAACGCCCTAGCACGTGGCGCACGGCTTCAACGGGCTTTACACCTTTGGCACGTTCCTGCGCCAGCAAATGGGCCACCACCTCAGAGTCGGTCTGTGTGGCAAATTTCACACCCTTGCTTTCAAGTTCTAATTTTAATTCATAGAAATTTTCAATGATGCCATTGTGAACGATCACCACATCGCCCGAGATATGTGGATGCGCATTGGTTTCATTCGGCACACCATGCGTGGCCCAGCGTGTGTGGCCAATTCCGCTATTGCCGCTGAGCGGCGCTTCACGCAAACGATCTTCCAGATTGCGCAATTTCCCGGGCGCACGGCGGCGCTCAATTGAACCATTTTCAATTGTGGCCACACCCGCAGAATCATAGCCGCGATATTCAAGGCGGCGCAGCGCCTCCACAATATCCAGCGCCACAGGTGTTGTGCCCAAAATGCCAACAATGCCACACATCGCTTAGGCTCCCTTTGATTTCATTTTCTCGGCCTTGCGGGCCTGTTTCATGGTGCGATAACGCTTCGCCCAGCCTTCTTTGATTTCTTGTGGAACGCGCGACATGGCCAATGCATCTTCAGGCACATTGGCGGTGATCACACTGCCCGCAGCGATGTTCACCCCTGCTCCAATTTTCACAGGTGCCACCAAAGCGGTGTTAGACCCCACAAAAACTTTTTCGCCAATTTCGGTCAGATGCTTATCATAGCCATCATAGTTGCAAGTGATCGTGCCGGCCCCAATATTGCTGCCCGCGCCCACAATCGCATCACCAATATAGCTCAAATGATTGGCCTTCGCGCCCACACCAATTTTGGATTTCTTGATTTCAACGAAATTGCCAATATGGGCCGATGCGCCAATTTCGGCACCGGGGCGCAACCTGGCAAAAGGCCCAATGCGAGCACCTTGCTCCACTGCAGCACCTTCGATGTGCGAAAACGCTGCAATCTCAACACAATCACCAATCACGGCCTTGGGGCCGAAAAACACATTGGGTTCGATCACCACATCCTTGCCAAGCTTCGTATCGGCGGAAAAATAAACGGTATCGGGATCGATCAAGGTTGCGCCATTAGCCATCGCGGCTTTGCGCGCCTCGCGCTGATAATGCCGCTCGAGCACAGAAAGCTGGTTGCGATCATTCACCCCTGCCACGTCCATCTCATCACAATAGGCCACAGCCACTTTGGTTTTCGTTTTGGAAGCCAGCTTCACCAGATCTGTCAGATAATATTCGCCCTTGGCATTTTTGTTCGAGAGCTTAGGCATAATTTTCCACAACAGCGCATTGTCGATGGCAATGATGCCGGAGTTACAGCGATTGATCTTCTTTTCTTTGGCCGATGCATCAAGCTCTTCACGAATATCCGTGATTGCAGCCTTGGTGCCAATCAGACGGCCATAGCCAAATGGATTTTCAGTCTCAAAGCCCAGCACCGCCATTCTGGTTTTGGCGTTGAGCATTGCCAAAAGCTTGTTCAGTGTCACTGCTTTGATCAGAGGTACATCGCCATAAAGCACCAGCACGGTGCCAGAGAAATCTTGCAATGTATCCTTGGTCATTGAAACGGCATGGCCTGTGCCCTTGCGTTCAGTCTGTTCAACAAAATCACAATTGGCGATAACAGCGCTGGCTTCTTTCCTCACCGCTGCCATATCGGGGCCATGCACGATCACCGCCCGTTTCGCACCCAAGGCCTTGCCCGCGTGCAACACATGGCCCAGCATCGAGCGGCCAGCGATTTTGTGTAACACTTTCGGCAAGGCAGAGTTCATACGCGTGCCCATGCCCGCCGCCAAAACCACCAAAGCTAAATCAGCCATCCCAACCCCAAAAATTCAAAATCCCGCTTGAATCATTATCAGATACAGGTGTTTAGCTCGTTAATTGTGGCGTTTTTTCTGGTTTGGTTAACCCTGCATGAAAGCAGTCATCATTGTTACAACAGGCCTTGACCATGACGCGGCACACAACTATGTTCCGCCCGCTTTCACGGACTCAACGCTTTTGCAGTTCGGTGACGTGTGGGCCCATAGCTCAGCGGTAGAGCATCTGACTTTTAATCAGAGGGTCGTGGGTTCGAATCCCGCTGGGCTCACCAACAAAATCAAAGACTTAAAGAAAAAATTGGTTTCGAGTCGTTTGAGCTAGTCGCTTACAGGTCGCATTTTTGACGAAATGTGACCTGCCACTGAAGTAACGCATGAATGCGCTCAAGACTCAAAAACAAGCGATACAAAAGCCCAAAAAATTATCTACACTCTTTTTAGGTCAAGATATTTATTCGCGATAATTTATCTCGCATCAATTCAACGGAATATTCACTGTTGCTTGGCCCGAGATTGATGAGAATCCGTTGGAGCCGATCCCATCATAAGCCCCTGTTGCACCAAAGGAGATACCCGATGGGGTTTTGAAATTAATGCCGCCTTTGATCTTTCCACGCAGGCCTGCTGGGCCAGTCGCAGTGCCATCCAGTTGGCCTTGGCCATTGATGTTGGTGGAAGCAAAGTTCCAGATCAATTCCGTTGCGATGTTGGGTTCAATCCATAAGCCACCATCAGTGGTAAATCCATAGCTCAGATCAGGTGAAAGTTTCAACTGGCCAAGGCTGGTTTTGGTGCCGGGTATAGCGACGCCGAAACTGTCCAGATACGCATCAGAGCTATCTTCAAAATAGGTGAAGGTGGCGGTGGGGGAGAAAGCCAGGCCATTGCTAAACTTCCAACGTCCCGAGAGCGAGGATGACACCGTCCAGCGCGTGCTGTCAAATTTGTCTGTGCCATTGATGGTGTTGCTGGATGTGCCCCATCCACCACGGGCCTGCCAGAAGACAGTGTCGGAAAGCCGCGCCGTGACATAGGGGCCCGCCATCCAACCATTGCCGCTGATATTGGTGCCAGAAGTTTGGCTCATCATATCAAACTGGCTATAAACACCCATTAGCAAGTTGGGGTTGAAGACATAGTCTGCCCCTAAGGTGACCATCCCGAATTGGCCAGAGCGATTACCCGAATAGCTAGCGTAATTGCCTTCCGCCCAGATATCCAGCGGCATGAACACTGTACTTGCCATATTATGGCCAAAGCCCAAGGCGTTCATCTCAGTCTTGTCATGTTTTTGTTGCCAATTGGCGATTTGGCTTAAGCTGGTTTTGAACGAAGCTGAGCCTTGTCCATTGCCAAAATTGGCACGCATATCCAATGGGCCTGAGACATTGAAGGCCGCAAAATTGCCACTTTGGCCTGAGGCCTTGAGATAATCATAGAGGAAGGATTGAAAGGCCATGACATCTTGGTCAACCACATCGGTGGGGCCGGCTTTGGTGCCGAGGCTGGCAGAGGTAATGGATGTGCCCGATGGGCCGCTCAATCTTGAGCTTGGCATCACCGAAGCAAGATCGCC
>JAGWUY010000252.1 GCA_028868255.1 Alphaproteobacteria bacterium
CTTCGCGCACTGAATTATTGTCTTCGACCACCAGCACTTTCATCCTGCGCAATGGCGCGGCAGCGGCTTCCTCCTGGATTGCGCCAAGCTCTCGGGCCACATGTTGCTGCAACTCGGCGGGTTTTTGGATGACGTCAATGGTTGCCTTGCTTTTCAAGCGGGGCAGGTAAAGCTTGACCGATGTGCCGTGGCCGACTTCCGAATAGATTTTCACATGGCCGCCGGATTGTTTGCAGAAACCGTAAATCATCGACAGGCCAAGGCCGGAGCCTGCTTCCGGCCCCTTGGTGGTGAAGAAAGGCTGGAACACTTTTTCGATGTTTTCAGGCGCGATGCCAGAGCCAGTGTCGGTGACAGCGATTTCAACATAGTCCCCTGGTGTCACGTCTTCATTGATCTTGGCGAAGGTTTCATCCAGCGTGCGGTTGGCACATTCAATCATCAACATGCCGCCCTTCGGGCCCATCGCGTCACGCGCATTGATGGTGAGGTTGAGGATGGCTGTTTCCAGCATTGTTTGGTCAGCCTTGATCGGCCAGAGATCGTCGGTGGGCAAAATCTTGAGATCGATGGTTGCGCTCACAGCTTGTTGCAGCATGTCGCGCATGTTGAGCAGCAATTGGCTGACGGCCAGCTCCTTGTTCTGCAAGGTTTGCTGGCGCGAGAAGGCCAACATGCGGCGGGTGAGGTCTGAGCCTTTTTCTGAAGCTTCAATTGCGGCGCGGATGCGCTTAGTGGCGCGGTCATCGTGTTTCACCAGTTGTTCCACCAGCTGCAGATTGCCCATCACGACCATCAACAAATTGTTGAAGTCATGCGCGATGCCGCCGGTGAGTTGGCCAACAGCTTCCATCTTCTGGGCTTGCTGAAATTTGTTTTCGAGCGCTTTGCGTTCAGTCACGCATTGGCAGGCACCAAAGATCGATTCAATTTCGCCATTGCTGCCGCGTTCAGGATCCATGCTGACCTGGAAATATTCCAGTTCGCCGGATTTTTTCTTCACGGCGATTTCGAGGTTCTTGATCTGACGGCCCAGCTTGGCCAGTTCCAGCCCTTCTACAAATTTTTCCTTGTCGCCCGGTTCAATCATCTTGATGAATGTTTCAAGATTGGGGTGAATCATAGCATTGGCCATGCCCAGCAGGGCTGCCATTTCGGCCGTGAGGCGCGAGACACCACTTTCGATGCGCAGCTTAAAACTGCCCAGGTGTGAAACAGCCTGCGTGCGCTTCAGCATCAATTCGGAATTTTTCAGGCGGTCGAGCGTGACCATCAAATCGTCTATATTGCGGCAGAGGCCCACCACTTTGGCGGGCTTGCCAGTTGCCGGATCACGCAACAGCCCGGCCACCGTTTCAATCCAGGCATATTTGCCGGCTGCTGTTTTCACGCGGTAACGGGTTTGGAACACGTCTTTGCCGAAGGGCGCTTCTCTGATTTTTTGGTCGATGGATTGGTTGGCATCTTCGGGGTGAATCAGCGCATTGAAGCTTTGATAGTTGATCTCATTCACGTCGAAGCCAAAAATATCCTTCATCTCTGGCGAATTGTAAGTTTCACCTGTCTGACAATTGAAATCCCACAAGGCGTAGCCGCCAGAGCGCAGTGCCAATTGCAATCGCTTTTCATTGTTTTCGGAGGCTATAGTTTGCTCCAAGCTGCCATGTTGGCCGATCAGCAACATGGAATTTTCGGCACCTTCGCCCCAAGGCTGGCTGCGAAAGAGAGATTTCACATGACTGCCAAGTGGCGGAGCGTAGCTGATCTCAATCTCCGGTGAACCATCGCTGCTTTGAACTTGGCGGGCTGACACCAGCCCCGTACCAAACTTCATTAGGGATTTGCCCAGAATGTCAGATTTCTGACAATTCCACTTGCGCAACAGTGCCGATGAAATATCTTTTATGTGAGCGTCTGGCATGGCCACATGCAATACTTCGGTGTTGGCCAGTTCAAAGGCGCTGATCAATGCATTAATCATCAGTTCTTTCCATCGACTAAAGTTTGCGTCATCTTCGCGTTAAATGATGAAACAAGTGTTGACCAATTGCGTGCCATTGCACTGAAATGAGGAAATAGGCATAGAGCGCGTCTCAAATAGGTATAAGGGAACTTGGATATGGATGAGAAATGGCAGAAAAGCTTCCCGGTTTCGTGGGATCAATTTCACCGCGATGCTCGGGCGCTGGCTTGGCGGCTTTCTGCAGCGGGGCCATTTTCAGCTGTGGTGGCCATTACCCGCGGCGGATTGGTGCCTGCGGCCATTGTGGCGCGTGAGTTGGGCATTCGGGTGATTGAAAGCGTGTGCGTTGCCTCTTATGATTATGATAAACAAGGCGAAATTACTGTTTTAAAGGGTGTTTCCGAAGCCATTGTTGGCCCAGACAAGGGGGCAGGTGTGTTGATCGTTGATGATCTGGTGGATACGGGGGCTACGGCCAAAGTTGTGCGTGAAATGCTGCCCAAAGCCCATTTTGCAACCGTTTACGCAAAGCCACAGGGGCGGCCCTTGGTCGATACCTTTGTCACCGAAGTGAGCCAAGATACTTGGATCTATCTACCTTGGGATATGGGCTTACAATTCAGCCCACCCATAGGCGAACGGGCAACGGCTTGATTACTGCGCGTTCCGGTAGTCTTCTGCGCGGGTAGTGAGGCGGCTAAAAAATTCCGTCAGAGCGGGCATTTGGGCAGTCACCTGTTTAACCAGTTCATTTTGGTTTGGTTTAGTTGCGTTTTTCAAACCTGTGATGATTTTTTGGTAGCCTTGCATTGCGGCATTGAAGGCTTGTGATGCTTTCAGGCTTTCGTTGCCACAAACAATATGAATGTTTGTCAGCTGCGATTTGCCACGCAATCGCAATGCGCCAGCAGACAAAAGCGCTAAATCGTGAGTCTTTTTGTGCAAGGGCCCCGCGACGACAATATTATAGCCGACATGCTTGCCAAGGCCTTCCGCTCGCGAGGCCAGATTAACTGTTTCTCCCAACACAGAATAATCAAACCGTTCTAGCGATCCCATATTACCGACCACGGCAGGGCCAGATGCTAAACCGATACGAACTGAAACGGGCCATAATCCATGGGGCTCTAGCGTGGTCTTATTCGCCGCGTCTTGATTAAATTTTGCGATGCGGGTCTGGATTTCTAACGCGGTACGACAAGCCAGATATTGATGATCAGCTTGCAGCATCGGTGCATTCCAAAATGCCATTACTGCATCGCCAATGAATTTATCAATGGTGCCGCCTTGTGAGAGAATGCCCGCGCTGCACACGCTGAGCAGACTGTTGACGATGCGCACCAGTTCTTCTGGCTTGAGCCGTTCACCCATTGGGGTGAAGTTCTGGATGTCGACGAACATCACGGTCACGTCTCGGGTTTCACCACCCAGTTTTAAGGCTTTCGGGTTATTTTCGATTTCAGTAAGAACGGCAGGGGCCACATAATGGCTGAAGACAGAGCGCAACAGCCGCCCTTCGCGGTCTGTCACAAGCAATTTAAAGGCAATGCAGCTCAGATAATTGGACGTAATCGCCAGTATTGGAAAAGTTACGTCGATCAGTAAGTTGAGTTGCGAAAAGGCATAGGCAGCACCCGTGACAAGTGCCACCATCATGGCCATTAAGCTGATGACCAAAGACAGAGGCCGCGCCAAGGCAGTGCCTACGGCAATTAGAAGGCCAGCACACGCGACAAATAGCATTTCAGCATAACTGTTGAGTTC
>JAGWUY010000253.1 GCA_028868255.1 Alphaproteobacteria bacterium
AGACGTCTCCGTCTAACGTCAGGTCGATCTATAGCAGTTTACTCTCAAACACCATGGCCAATCGGGAATGGCTTGCTATAAGGTTTATCCCAAAGCCAGGTGAGCCATGTCGAAGAAAATTGCCAACCCCGAAAAATTCCAACCCGCCACGCGCATCGTTAATGCGGCGCATGAATATGCTGAGCACGGCATGGTCAACCCAGCAGTGTATCATGCCTCTACAATCGTGTTCCCTGATGTTGCGGCATTGAACAACCGTGCAAACCAACCCTATAGCTATGGCCGTTATGGCACGCCCACTTCTCGCGCACTGGAAACGGCAATTGCAGAACTGGAAGGTGGCTACAAGTGCAAAGTCTCACCCTCCGGCCTCTCTGCAATCAGCTGCGCACTGTTGTCATTTCTTAAGGCGGGAGATCATCTTTTGATGGTCGACACGGCTTACTTCCCCACCCGCAAACTGTGTGACACGCTGCTCAAAGGACTGGGGATCGAAACCACATATTATGATCCCTTAATCGGCAAAGCTATCACGTCGCTTATCCGCCCCAACACCAAAGTGGTTTTTCTGGAAAGCCCCGGCTCACAGACCATGGAGGTGCAGGATGTGCCGGCCATCGCAGAGGCCGCACATAAAGCAGGTGCAATCACCATTATTGATAACACCTGGAGCGGCGGATATTATTTCCAAGCCTTTGCCCATGGCTGCGATGTTTCCATTCAAGCCGCAACCAAATATATCGTTGGTCATTCAGATGCGATGTTGGGTTCCGTTGTTTGCACCGCCGAGACTTGGCCCCAGTTCAAAATGTGTTATGAAACAATGGGCATGTTCACAGGGCCAGATGATATGTATCTGGGTTTAAGGGGCTTGCGGACTTTGGATGTGCGGCTCGAACGCCACCAGAAAAATGCGATAGCTGTGGCAGAATATTTGCGCGGGCATGATGCAGTCGAAACCGTGCTTTACCCTGCTCTTTCAAACGCTCCGGGACATGCATTGTGGAAACGTGATTTCAAAGGCGCATCCGGCCTCATGTCAATAGTGTTAAAGCCTGCTTCAGAGACCGCCCTAACGGCATTGTTGGATGGCTTGGAACTGTTTGGCATGGGCTATAGCTGGGGCGGTTTTGAAAGCCTTGTCGTGCCCTTCACGCCGATCCGCAGCGCGACAACATGGACAGCCAAAGGCCCTTGCTTGCGCCTGCATATCGGTCTGGAAAGCCCTATTGACCTCATTGCTGATCTGAAGCAAGGCCTAGCCCGGCTCCAAAAAACCGCTTGAATTGCGAGATATAATTCCTACCTAAGCGAAAGACGTAAGGAGAAATTTAATGCGCAAAATTGTGACTGTGGCAGCCGTAGCGGGTCTAGGTTTTCTGGCAGCAAATGCAGCGATAGCACAGGAAGACCCAGAGCTCATTTTCAAGAAAAACACCGTTTTTCATTTGCTATCGCCCGATGCAAAGCTTGCAACTTACGTGATTGATGATCCGCAAATCTCTGGCGTTGCGTGCTATTTCACGGTTCCGGAACAAGGCGGGTGGAGTGGTTGGGCGGGCTTTGCCGAGCAACGTTCAGAAACCTCATTGGCGTGTCGCCAAGTAGGGCCCGTCACCATGGGTGCCAAGTTTAGCCAAGGCGAAGCCATTTATGAGAAGCGCCGTTCGCTGTTTTTCAAAACCATGCACATCGTGCGCGGCTGTGACCCCAAGCGCAATGTATTGGTTTATCTGAGCTATACAGACAAACTGATTGACGGCAGTCCACAAAACTCTACTTCCACAGTGCCCATCATGCCATGGGGCAATAGCCCTGCACCCAATTGCAAAGAATACCTCAACCAGTAAGCTGACCGTTAGAAATGTAAATTCCATGCTGCGCACAACATTCATCGCGTTTTTATTGTGGGCCAACCCTGCCCTCGCCAATGACTCAGTGGCCGAACTTGGTGCAGGAGGTTTGGTGATGATGCGCGCAAATTCTATTTCCATGCAGTCAGAAGATCTTTTCGTGTCACCATCACAGGTGCGCGTGAATTATGAGTTCCGCAACAATGATCGCGTAGCACATGATTATCTGGTGGCCTTCCCCATGCCGATGATCAATCCAGATACTTATCTGGATTCCGATGTTTCGGTACCAAAACCGGATCAGGACAATTTCCTGAATTTTAAGTTGACGGTTGAAGGGAAGGCCTTAGACCCGCAGCTTGAAATGAGAGCCCTTTCAGGCGGACTGGACGTGACTGATGAGTTGCGCGCGCTCGGTATTCCGCTCAACCCTTTGGCCACTGCCACACGCAGTTTCTTGGCCAAGATGCCGCGTGAAAAATTACAAGACTTGATCAAAAAAGGCGCGATTGAAACTGACGACAACACAGCTTTTCCAGCTTGGGCCCTTAAATCAACATATTATTGGTTCCAGACCTTTCCGGCCGACAGCGTGCTCCATGTCGCTCACAGCTATGTGCCCGCTGTGGGCGCAGCAATGTATGGCGAGCAGCCAGAAATCGTTGTGCGCGATGAAAAGACCTATTGCGTCGATCAAAAAACCCGCAGCGCCATCCACGCAAAGCTGGCCAGCTTGAAGCAAGACCAGCCGTTCCTGAACGAGCGCACGCTACAATATATTTTGACTACCGGCGCGAATTGGTCTGGCGCGATTGAAAAATTCCGCCTTGTAGTGGACAAGGAAAATCCACTCGCCATGGTCAGCTTCTGCATGGACGGCGTAACCAAAATTAGCGCAACGCAGTTTGAAGTGACCAAGACAGACTTCACGCCAGACCGTGAGTTGGATGTGCTGATCTTGAGTGAAATGCCAAAAAATTGAGGCTAGCCCCCTCACCTCAACGCGATAACTTCAAAATGTCGTCATCCCGGCGGAGGCCGGGATTGGGCTTCCTTGCTCCTCTTCAAGCCCGGCCCCGGCCTTCGCCGGGGTGACGTTGCTTACAAGTTAAACTGCGGATGGTGGGTAAAATGATCTTCCTAAGCCTTTTTCACAAACTCCGTCCGCAGCACCAAGCCTTTGATTTTCTCATGGCGGCAATCAATCTCATCTTCATCATCCGTCAAGCGAATGCCCTTGATCATGGTACCGCGCTTCAGCGTGATGCCGGCGCCTTTCACTTTAAGATCCTTGATCAGGGTGACATTGTCACCGTCTTTCAGTTCGGTGCCGTTGGAATCTTTCACAGTCATAAAAATACTCTCGATTTTTTGATGGCGACCCCGGTTGGATTCGAACCAACGACCTAGCGCTTAGAAGGCGCTTGCTCTAGTCCAGCTGAGCTACGGAGTCGTAAGCGCTTAATGCGTCCACAGTGTGGTGCGGCCGAATTTGAAATTGTCTGAGTAAGACTTTTTGTTAATGCGCACGGGGGCAACCGGGGTCACGGTATAAGCAATACCATTGCGCTTGGCATAGTCTTCGGCTTCAGCTTGTGTTTCAAACCGCAATTTCACTTGGGTGGAGGTGTCACCAGACGTCCAACCCATCAAAGGGTCCTTGGTGGGCGCTTCTTCGCGAACATTCTCAAGTATCCAGAAATCGGAAGCGCCCTTACCAGATTGCATGGCATTGCGGGCGGGCTTGTAGATGCGTGCGGTCATGACTGCCTCAACTTCAAAACAAAGTGGTCGGGGCGGCGGGATTCGAACTCGCGACCCCCTGCGCCCAAGGCAGGTGCGCTACCAGACTGCGCTACGCCCCGACT
>JAGWUY010000030.1 GCA_028868255.1 Alphaproteobacteria bacterium
GCCAACACCAGCAACATCACATAGGCCGCAATGTAGGAAACTTGCCCCATCACCGACAGGTGAAGCCCCGCTGGCACGTTAAACTTGTTCCAGAACAACAATGTCGAAATGCCGATCACCGCACCAGGGGTGAGGATAGGGGCAACCATTACGCTATAAATCACTGAGCGAGAACGCGCTTGCAAACTATTGAGCAAAATCGCTCCCGCCGTTCCGATCGGCACCGAAAGCCCGACGACTGCCAAAGCCACCAACACTGTGTTGCGCGCAGCACTCCACATGCGCGCATCATTCCACAACTCAACAAACCAGTGAGATGTGAACCCAAACCACGGATAAACCGATGGAAAGCGTGTGTCATTAAAGGCTGCACCCCCCATGACGATCAGAGGGAGCAGCATGAAAGCTAAGAAGAGTACGACATAAAGCTGGATGGCAACGGAGCCAAATTTGCGTGAAGTCATCATTTCAGCTCCTCACTTTGCAATATCGACAAGGCGCACATTGAGCACGCGCATCACTAGACTAACGAAAATGATACAAAGCGCGAGAAGAAGGAATGCATACGCAGCGCCCGTGTTCCAATCCAAGCCTTCAAACATCCACTGTTGAATGATTTCCGTAAACCAGCGAGAGGAAGGCGAAGCCAATGTGCTGGGCACAATCACTGAACCTGCGCACAGCATGAATACCATCACACAGCCCGAGGCGATGCCAGGCTTGGAATGAGGGATCACCACGCGCCAATGTGTGCGCCACAGCGAAGCCCCCAAATCTTCCGACGCTTCAATCTGGTTGGTATCGAGCGATGAAATGGCGTTGTAGATTGGCAACAACATGAACAGTAAATAGGAATAAACCAAGCCCACAATTACAGCGTTATAGCCTGTAATCCAGCGGATTGGATCTTGGATAAGTCCGATGCCCTGCAACATGGCGTTAAGTGGGCCATTGAAAGCCAGAATGATGAACCACGCAAAAGAGCGCAGAATTTCAGACACCCAGAGCGGAATGATTAGCAACAGAAAAATTGAAGGCGCAGTCTTGGGGTTAACCACTTTGGCCAGAAAATAGGCCAGAGGATAGCTCAGCACCAAACAGAGTATAGTCACGGCACTGCTATATAGAACCGTCATAAAGAAGATATTGATATGAATGGGGCTTGTGAAAAACGTGATGTAATTGTTCAGAGAATAGAAATCCTTCGCCCCACCAAGTTCGTCAACTGGCAAATAAGGTTTAAAGGAAAACTGGAACAACACTAGATTGGGGATCAACACCAAGATCAATAGCCAAAAGGCAGTGAGCAGCACCATCAAAGTGGTGAGTGATTTTCCGTATCGACGAATAAGCTCAGTCATGTTGAACCCCTCAGCCGCGGGTTTTGGCGTGAACAAGCAACAGGCTGTCGTCGCCATCAAAATTCATATGCAGCTTGGAACCGCGCGAAGGCAATGGCGAATTCGGGTCATTCTGCATTTGTGCCATATGCGTGTGGCCTGCTGCATCTCTCAGAAACACATTGATGAAATTGCCCTCAAAGGCCAAATCTGTCACCTCAACAGGAATGCTGTTCGATGTTTTGGATGCTGCCTTGGCGAGCAATGAGTGCTCTGGTCGTACATACAGGCGCACAACCGTATTTTTTTCAACGCCAGGGCCGACCTTGGCATCGAACACACCTTGGCTTGTCTCAAAGCTTGCCATGCCGCCTTTGATGGCTTTGATCTTACCATCAAAAATATTGTTTTCGCCTACAAATGAAGCAACAAACCCATTGGCCGGATTGTTGTAAATTTCATTTGGCGCAGAAACCTGCTGCAAAACACCTTGGCTCATTACACCAACACGATCCGACATGGCCAAGGCTTCGCCTTGATCATGTGTGATGTAAATGAAGGTCACGCCCGTACGCTTTTGAATGGCACGAAGTTCTGCGCGCATGTGCTGGCGCAGCTTAAGGTCTAGTGCGGATAGCGGCTCATCCAGCAACATCACCTTGGGCTCAACAGCCAGCGCGCGGGCAATGGCCACACGCTGCTTTTGGCCGCCCGAAAGCTGACTCACTTTTTTGTCGGCGGAATCTTTAAGATCGACCAACTTCAATAACTCTTCCGCCTTTTTGCGCCGCGTGGCCTTATCAATGCCTCGCACTTCAAGGCCAAAAGCAATATTTTCCCAAATGGGCATCAATGGAAACAGGGCAAGGTTTTGGAAAATCAAAGCGGTGGGGCGTTCGTTCGGGCGAGTGCCCGTCATGTCTTTGCCGCCAATCAAAATTTTTCCGGCTGTTGGATCCATAAAGCCGGAAATCAAACGCAAAATAGTGGTCTTGCCGCAGCCAGAAGGGCCAAGAAAGGAAAAGAACTCACCTGCTTTGATAGTGATGTTCACATTGTCGACGGCGCGGAAATTGCCAAAATCCATCGAAATATTGGAAAGCGTTACGTCTTCGCTCATGTGCCCTACGCCCCTTGACCCCGTTATGAGCCGATTTTTTTGGCCCTTATATCTTCATACAAGCAGAAAACGATGGGTGTTGTCACCCATCGTTTCACAATTCTCGTCAGCAATTAGCCAGCAATGAATTTGTCGGCATATTCAGCGCGCGCTTTGAGGATGGCGCTGTTTTGAGCCGGCCACCACCACAGCTTGGACAAAGCGTCGGCTGGGAATGCGGCGTTGTAGAAATCAGCATTGGCCTTATCCATCAGGTCAACTGCACCCTTGCCAACTGGGTTAGCGGAGTAAACCTTGGCCATGGCTGCGCCACCTTCTGGTGTGTTCTGGAAGTTCAGCCATTCGTATGCTTGTTCAACATTTTTGGCATTCTTCATCATCATATAGCCTTGGTTCCAAGCGATGGCACCTTCCTTCGGAGCAATATAACCATAGCCTTCCTTGCTGAGGTTAAAGCCAGTTGAATCCCAGCACTGGCCAATGATGGCGCCATTGGTGCGGAACGCAGCCTGGGCTTCGTTCTCACCCTTCCAGAATTGCACCACGTTTTTCTTGTGGGTCAAGGCTTCTTTCAGGATCACATCCCAAATTTCGCGGAATGTGGCCTCATCCTTGTAACCATCCATAAATGGCTTTGGCAGCTTGCCGGCAGCATCCATTACGCGGCCCAAAGAGGCGAGTGAAGAGTGAGCACGAATTGTGACCTTGCCATCCATATTCGCAGCGAACAGATCAGCAAGGCTGGCCTTGCCATATTCCAAGGGCATTTTTGCCTTGTTGAAAACCAAGGCTTCTGTGCCCCAAACGGCTGGTACAAAATAACGTCCGCCTTTGACAACAGCCATAGTACCGGCGCTGCCATCAACCATTCCTGGCAGATAGTTACCAAGGTTTACTTTCTTTTCATCCCAAGCTTGCACAAGTCCATTTTCAACATAGGCAGTGGTGCGATCTACTGTTGGCTCAATAGTATCAAAACCACCAGTCTGAGCAGCGAGTTTGGCTTGAGCGAAAATGGTTTCATTGTCGGGTTGTTCGGTCAGATTCACCTTGATGCCGGTCTTCTTGGTGAAGGCATCGATAGAATCCTTGTAAGCGTTATAGCCAGCCCAACCCATATGATTCAGCTCGCCCGATGATGAGAAAGCATTTTTCACAAAAATGGGTGAAGCAAAGCCCACAGCACCCAGAGCCGTAGCTGCCTTCAACACGCTGCGGCGCGACAATTGAGCGGCGGCCAGCGTCGCCATTGTTTCATTGATCTTTGTCATTTAACATTCTCCTCCATGTCATGCTCGAACACCGTGCCCAAGCACACTTGACGCAATAAATACCGGCCGGTAGTCCCGGTTCTCACGCGGTATCTAAGGTTAGTATGACAAGCATGTGACAGGCTGGCAATGGGCTTTCTGGGCTTGGAGGGCCGTGGCACTAGTACCGAGGCCGCACTGGATTCATAGCTGATTTGCGATTTTTTCAGGTGTAGGCCCGCCATAGGCCCAGTCCAGCAATTCAACCATGTGCAGCACCGGAATTTCAGTCGCACCAGACAGTTGGTTGATACACCCGATATTCCCCGTGGCGATGATCTGCGGTTTCACGGATAAAATATTTGCAACCTTTCGGTCGCGCAATTGGGCGGCAATATTGGGTTGCAAAATATTGTAAGTGCCAGCTGAACCGCAGCACAAATGCCCCTCAGGCACTTCCATCACCTCAAACCCAGCGTTGCGCAACAGCTTCTGCGGCTGGGTTTTAAGCTGCTGTCCATGTTGCAAGGTGCAAGCTGAATGATAGGCCACGCGCAGCGCTTTCTGCGCGGGCGGTAGCTCAAGAGCAGCCAAAAATTCAGAAATATCAAGAGTCTTGGCGCTGATAGCTTTGGCCATTTCGGCATAGGCGGGGTCCAGCCGCAGCATATGGCCATAATCTTTGATGGTCACGCCACAGCCGGAGGCGGTGATGATGATGTGTTCGACATCAGCGGCCTGCCATTGATCAATCGCGGCTCTTGCCCGTTCCAGCGCATCCTTTTCCCGCCCCATGTGATGGGGAATGGAGCCGCAGCAGGCTTCGCGCGTCACCACCACCTCATAGCCGAGCCGCGTCAAAAGCCGAATGGTTGCCGCGTTTATCGCGGGGTCAAGCACGCTTTGCACGCAACCCTGCAACAAGGCCACGCGGCCTTTGGTGGATGTGGCAGCAGGGTAGGTGCCAGGCTTCCCCATGGCCAGCGGCGAAGCAAGGCGCGAAGGAACAACACCCAGCAGCGCCGCAAATCTGGCCGCCCCCAAAGCCTCAAACACTGGCCGCAATGGCTTGGCCAATCGCGCAGCAATCAAGGCAAGGCGGAACAGGCTGGGCCGCGGCATCACCTGCGCCAACACCGCACGCTGCAAGCGGTCAATCCAAGGGCGCCGATAAGTCTGTTCAATATGCACCCGCGCCTGGTCCACCAGATGCATATAGTTGACGCCGGACGGGCAGGTGGACATGCAGGCCAGGCACGAAAGACAGCGATCCACGTGCTTCACAGTTTCTGCGGTGGCAGGCTCACCTTTTTCGAGCATGTTCTTAATCAGATAGATGCGCCCACGCGGGCTATCCAACTCATCGCCACCCAGCACATAGGTGGGGCAGGTGGCGGTGCAAAACCCGCAATGCACACACTTGCGCAAAATCTGGTTGGCATCGGCAATATGCGGATCGCGCAATTGGAAATCGGTGAAATGGGTTTGCACTAGTGACCACGCTCCATCCGACCCGGATTGAAATGATGTTGAGGATCAAAAGACTGCTTAACCCGAGAATTTAAAGCCGCAAGTGCAGCAGGCTGCGGCTGAAAAATATGTTGCGCTTCCCGCTTGGCACTGCGCAGTAAAGTGGCATGACCTGAGATAAGGGCGGCGCGGATCACAGCGCCATCAGTGCCCTGAGGAACGGCGAGCCAGATCAGGCCCCCCGCCCAGTCAAAATATGAGTGCTTGTCGCAGGCCAGCTTGGCCATCACTTGAGGGGCATCTGAAGGCGGCACGGAGATTTTCCAAATATCATCGCCCTTGCACGCCTGCAGAGGCGTTACGTTTGCGATATCTCGCCAGAATGTGGCAGAGCCCTTATCAATCACCTCGCCCCTTTCTCCCACAAGCTGAAACAGCTTGTCGCGCCGATAGGCAACAGATGGGGCAATGCCTTCGAGCCGCAGAAAAGTGCCTTGTCCTGGCACATGCGCGGCACAAGACACCTCACATGATGATTGCATGGCAAGACTCATAGCCTGCACGGCTTCGGTGTCACTGAGACCCGCAATAAAAAGCGTCTCCTCTGTTTCAGGTTTGGGCAACACTTTGATGATGACGGAGGTGAGCGCGGCCAACGTGCCATAAGACCCCGCCATCAATTTGGGCACGTCATAACCGGTGACATTTTTGACAACACGCGCCCCCGCCTTGAAATTTTCACCACGACCGGAAACACCTCTGACCCCCAAAATATGATCGCGCAGCGCCCCTGCTTTCAAACGGCGGGGCCCAGACAGATTGCAGGCCACCATGCCACCAATCGTTCCCGAATGGGCACCACCCAACAGCGCCGAATAATCCGGCGGCTCAAATGCAAAATATTGATGGCACTTGTGCAGGCGCTTTTGAATGTCGGTCAGCAATGCGCCAGCGCCAACTTCCAAAATCAGCTCCTCCGGTTCATAGGCGTGAACGGTGTTGAAGCCCGAAAGATCAAGGCATGTTCCGTGCACGGAATATCCAATGGCGCGCTTTGTCGCCGTGCCGATGATCTCAAATGGCTTGGAGCTTTCGCGCACCAGTTCCGCCAATTCTGCTTCGCTTTTGGGTTTCATTGTTAAAACCGCGGAATGTTAGGGTGTGCCAATTTCCCACCATGCACAATCATGCGCCCCATTTCAGCGCAG
Source organism: Alphaproteobacteria bacterium (assembly GCA_028868255.1). Lineage (GTDB taxonomy): Bacteria > Pseudomonadota > Alphaproteobacteria > Rhizobiales > Aestuariivirgaceae > Aestuariivirga. Next base: position 6,389 of record JAGWUY010000030.1, read on the forward strand.
GCATGAAGCTGCGGAAAGACCTTGCCCGGGTTGAGCAGGCCTTGCGGGTCAAAAGCGCATTTCAGCCGCAGCTGTTGATCAAGATCAGTTTCAGTGAACATTTCTGGCATCAGATCACGCTTCTCAACGCCTACCCCGTGTTCACCGGTCAACACACCACCCACTTTCACACACAGACGCAAAATATCTGCACCAAAATTCTCGGCGCGTTCAAGTTCGCCACGCTTGTTTGCATCAAACAAGATCAAGGGGTGTAGATTGCCATCGCCTGCATGAAACACATTCGCAACACCTAGCCCATATTGAATCGAAAGCTTGGCCATGCCCGCCAAAACCTGTGGTAATGTCTTGCGCGGTATGGTGCCATCCATGCACATGTAGTCTGGCGAAATGCGCCCCACCGCTGGAAAGGCCGCTTTGCGCCCGGCCCAGAACAACAGGCGCTCTGCCTCGCTGGTTGAAACGCGCAAGGTTTTGGATTGGTTGTGCTTGGCAATTTCGGCCACGCGCTGGATCAGCTGGTCCACCTCCACTTGCGGGCCATCAAGCTCAACAATCAAGAGCGCTTCCACATTGAGCGGATAGTCAGCGTGAACGAATTGTTCGACCGCATGAATGGCGGGCCTATCCATCATTTCCATGCCACCCGGAATAATGCCTGCTGAAATGATATCAGCTACACATTGCCCAGCCGTTTCATTGGACGGAAAGCCAACCAGAACAGCGCGTGCCGTTTCAGGTTTTTGCAAAATGCGCACTGTCACTTCCGTCACCACGCCAAGCAGGCCCTCGGAGCCCGTCATCACGCCGAGTAAATCATAATGCTCAGAGTCGAGATATTTGCCACCCAGCCGCACCACCTCTCCAGTGATCAGCACCATCTCAATACCCAAAACATTATTCGCCGTGAGACCATATTTCAAACAATGCACCCCGCCTGAATTTTCAGCCACATTGCCACCAATGGTGCAGGCAATCTGGGACGAAGGGTCTGGCGCGTAATAAAACCCTTTATGCTCAACGGCCATGGTGATGCCCAGATTGGTCACTCCCGGTTGGGCCACCACACAGCGATTGTCATAATCAATGTCCAGCACGCGGTTAAACTTGGCCATGCCCAGCAAAATGCCATCTTCCAAGGGCAGCGCCCCACCTGAAAGGGATGTGCCAGCCCCGCGCGGCACAACCTTGATGCTGTTCTGATGGGCATAGTTGAGCACGGCGGAAACCTGTTCAACAGTGGCAGGCAAAACCACCACCATGGGCATTTGGCGATAAGCACTTAGACCATCCGATTCATAGGCCTGCATTTCACGCTGCGTATCGATCACGCCTTCACCTGGCACAATCTGGCGCAATGCCGCAACAATCTCGGCACGGCGCACAAGTGTTTTGCCATCTGGCTTTGGCATCAGCATGGTGTTCTAATTCCCATGCACTTTTTGCCCTGTCACATAAGTGGCTTTCACGGCGCGGTCGTCGCCCAGCAAGGCCAGCGCAAACAGAATATCCTCGACCGAACGTGACAGCGCATGTCGCGCAGCAAGAACGGGCGTTGCTTCAGGATCAAGTACCACAACATCTGCAAACTTGCCCACATCAAGGCAGCCTGTATCGGCATCAATCTTGAGCCGTTCGGCATTGCCGCGTGTGGCCAGATAAAACAACTCGGCAGCCTTCATTTTGGTGCCATTTAACATCTGCACTTTATAAGTCTCGCCCAATGTTTGCAGCATGGAATAGCTTGTGCCGCCACCCACATCTGTGCCCAGACCATGGGCGATGGGGCGTCTGATTTTCATCAGGCCGGAACCCAGAAAATTGTTGGAAGTAGGGCAATGCACCACCGTTGCGCCGGCCTCACGCAAGGCCGAGATTTCGCGGTCACTCAGGTGAATGCCATGGGCAAAAAGGCTGCGATCCGTTACCAGGCCAAAGCGCTCATAGACTGCGGTATAATCTTGATCATTTGGGAACAGTTGTTTGATCCACGCAATTTCACCCGCGCTTTCGGAAAGATGGGTTTGCATCAATGCGCCACTGCAGAGCTGCAAAACCTCGCCTGCCATGCGCAATTGTGCTTCGGTTGAGGTGATGGCAAAGCGCGGTGTCACCGCATGGCGCAGGCGCGCCTTTCCATGAAATCGCGCATGCAAGTCCAGCGTGTCCAGCGCCCCTTGCTCCACCTCATCCTGAACGGCCGGGATGGCATTGCGATCCATCAAGGTCTTGCCGGTGATCAATGCCATATTGCGCTTTTGTGCTGCGGCAAACAGCGCCTCCGCACAGGTCTTGTGGGATGAACAAAAGGCCAAAGCCGATGTTGTACCATTGGCATGAAGGCGGCTTAGAAATATTTCCGCTGCGTGCGTTGCATAGATCGTATCCGAATAGCGTGCTTCTTCAGGAAATGTATAACGCGACAGCCAGTCAAGAAGATCGGTCGCTGCTGCAGCCAACATGCGGTATTGTGGGAAGTGAATATGCGCATCAATAAAGCCCGCAAGCAGCAGCGAGGAGCCATGATCATCGCGCGGTGCTTGTGTAAATGCGGCAGGAATATGCGCTGCATCACCCCGCCAGGCGATCTTGCCTTTGTCATCAAAGGCCAACGCACCGCGCGCGAAATGGGTGATTTCTTCAGGCCCAGCGCCAAATGCAACAATCTGGCCCAGCAGAAGCTTACTCATGGGCTGACCATGGCCTCCAACCGAAAGCTTACAATGCGGCAGACTTGCAAAATTGCCGTATCAAATTCCAAGTCTTTGTTGTTCTTGATGCGCTGCTCAAACGCCGCCAGGATTTGGTGCTTGGTTGCCCCTTTGACGGCAAAGATGAAGGGAAAGCCGTTGCGGGTTTTATAGGCTGCATTTAGGGCTGTAAATTTATCAAACTCTTCCGCACTCAATGTCTCTAGCCCCGCACCTTTTTGCTCATTGGTGGAATCGGGGGTGAGCTTTGCCTTGGTCGCAAGATCAGGATGCGCGCGCAGCAGCGCGAGCTGCATCTCTTCAGGGGCATCTGAAACAGCGTCGATAAAGGCACTGCGCATGTCTGCGATGCTCTCGAACGGTCGGTCCAGACAAGCCTCTTCGGCCACCCACGGCGAGTGCTCGGCAATGTCGGCGAAGTGAGCCACAAAGGCCTCATCACTCAAAGTGTTCACATCAGCGAGCGTCATCATTGTGCGGCAATCCATGCGCCCAGCTTGGCGCGTTCTTCAGGTGTCATATGGGTTTTATTGCCCAGCGGCATAGCAGAACTACTGACGGCCTGCGTTTCAATTTGCTTGGCATATTTTTTCAAATCGTCAACCGATGCAAACATGATGCCCTTGGGCGCTTGCTTGATCGTGTCATCTGTTGGTGCAGCCGAATGGCAAGTAGCGCAGCGCGTTTGAACAATGTTCAAGGCTTCCGCGTCTGTCACCTTTGCGCCGGTATAGGCAACAGTTTTTGGCTGGGTCAGCATTACCACACCAGCCAGTAACATGCCAATCACTGCAACTGCCCAGCCGATCTCGGCCATATCATCCCCGACCTCATGCCGCAGCAGGAAATAACGCCCTAAACCACCAATCAAAACGATCAACCCTACCACAGCCCAAGCCTGCGGGTGGCCGGTGATCAAAGCATAATGGTTGCTGGTCATCATAAAGAGAACAGGCAGGGTGAGGAAAGTGTTGTGCGTTGATCGCTGCTTGCCAATCTTCCCATATTTGGGGTCAGGCGTTTCACCCTTCAAAAGACTGGCCGTGATCTTGCGTTGATTGGGAATGATAATGGCAAAGACATTGGCTGCCATCATGGTGCCAACAAAAGCCCCCACATGGATAAAGGCGCCCCGGCCGGAAAACACATGTGAATAGCCATAAGCCGCAAGCAGGATCAGCACATAAACACTAAACGCCAACCAGCCCGTGTGCTGCCCGATGGGAGAACGGCACAGTGCATCATAGATGAACCAGCCCACCAACAATGACGCAACGGAAATACAAATCGCCTGCACATTGCTCAGGGCCAGCACATTGGCATCAACCAGATAGACATCCGCAGCGAGATAATATTGCAGGATCATCAACACAAAGCCGGTGATCCAGGTGAGATAGGCTTCCCATTTGAACCAGATCAGATCAGGCGGTAGCTGGGCTGGGGCCGAAAGATATTTGCGCACGTGATAAAAGCCGCCGCCATGCACCTCCCACGCTTCACCCGCAACGCCGAGAGGCATATCCGCCGCCTTGCGCAAGGAAAGATCAAGCGCCACAAAATAAAACGATGTGCCGATCCATGAAATGCCAGCGACCAGATGGCCCCAGCGCACCAGAATATTCAGCCATTCGGCAAGGAAAGGATCCACGTTCAAATCTTTCTCCGACTATACGTCATTCCCGCGAAAGCGGGAATCTCTGTTTTTGATCTGAAACGGAGATGCCCGCCTGCGCGAGCATGACGGTTGTGGTTTGATGTCTTAGCGCCTCATCTTGTTCCAATAGCTGAACAACCACGCTGGCGGCAATTGCTGCCGGAAGCTTGGATTTAATTATGGTGCTGCCGATCGGGCAGCACAGCCGCGCGATTGCAGCCTCATCATGGCCTGCAGCGCGCAACCGGCTGATAAATCGCGCCCGTTTTGTGTCACTGCCAATCAACCCTACAAACGCAAATTTGGGGTCACGCAAGGCCAGATCGACCAGTTGAAAATCAAGCGCATGTGAATGTGTCATAATGATCAAGAACCCGCCATCGACCATATCTTGCGGGTGACCCGTGTGGCATGTGACATTTTGGGGAACCAAAGCAGGAAAGGCATTAGGCCTGCTGTCCCACCAGCTGATGCGAAATGGCAAAGGTGCAAGCGCCATCACCAAGGCCCGCCCCACATGTCCCGCCCCCCAAATGTGAACGGGGCGCAAAGGGGTTTGAAAATTTGTAACCCGTGTTTCCAGTTGGGGAACCGACGACGGGTCAAAACATTCAATGCTCAGTGTCATCCGACCACCGCAGCATTGCCCCAAATCCGGCCCTAGCATCTTTGAAACCGTCTTGATCGTGGCTGGCTTTCCCAAAAGATTTTGCGCCTCTGCCATGGCATGCCATTCCACTGTGCCGCCACCAATGGTGCCGTGATAGCCATGGCGGGTCACAATCATCCATGCTCCTTCATCGCGCGGGGTTGACCCCTCAGCAGAGGTGATGGTGACCAAAGCGCATGTCCCTTGCGTCTTGATCACATCAATGATGGTGGCAAAGGGGTTCATAGGCTCTTGACCGCCTTCAGAATATTTTCTGGGGTTGCTGGCGCGTTGAGCTTTGGCACGGTGCCGGGTTTGAGCGCAGCCACAGCATCCATCACGGCACACCACACGGAAATGGGCAAATTCAAAGGCGGTTCACCCACGGCTTTGGAACGATAAATCGTATCCATCACATTGCCTTTAGATTCATAAAGCTTAACTCGAAAATCTTCCGGCACGTCGGACGCGCAGGGAATTTTATAGGTGGAAGGTGCATGGGTGCGCAGCACACCCTTGGCATCGTAAACCAGATCTTCCGTGGTCAACCAGCCCATGCCTTGCACAAAGCCACCTTCAATTTGGCCAATATCAATAGCGGGGTTCAGCGATTTTCCCACATCATGCAAAATATCAACGCGGGTGACTTTCATCTCACCAGTCAAAGTGTCAATCAAAACTTCCGAGCAGGCGGCAGCATAGGTGAAATAATAAAACGGCATGCCCTTGCCCGTGGCCCGGTCCCAATAAATTTCGGGTGTCTTGTAGTGACCTGTCGACGACAAAGAAATGCGCTCGGCCTTGCAGGCAGCGGCCAACGCACCAAAGCGCATCGCTTTGCGCCCCGCTTTCACCTGACCATTTGCAAACGTGATTTGGGATTTCGCCACCTTCCACATTTTTGCGGCGTGGGCCGTCATCCGCTCTTTGATTGCCAAAGCGGCATTGCGCGCGGCCATCCCATTGAGGTCGGTGCCAGATGAGGCGGCCGTCGGCGAGGTATTAGGCACTTTGCCCGTGGTGGTGGCGGTGATCGCCACATGCGAAACATCGATGCCAAAAGTTTCAGCCACCACTTGAGCCACCTTTTGGTAAAGACCTTGGCCCATTTCCGTTCCGCCGTGATTAAGCTGCACCGAGCCATCCGCATAAACATGCACCAAGGCCCCCGCCTGGTTCATTTGCGTGAAGGTAAAGGAAATGCCGAATTTAATGGGCAGCAGAGCCATGCCCTTTTTGAGAATCGGGCTTTGCTTGTTAAAGGCATCAATCTGTTTGCGCCGCTTGGCATAGCCGGATGACTTTTCAAGCTGGGTCGTGATGTCGAGCAGAATATTATCACGCAGTTTCTGGCCATAAGGTGTTACATCGCGACCCCGGCCATAGAAATTACGTTTACGAATTTCCAAAGCGTCTTTGCCAGTTTGAATGGCAATGGCCTGCATCATCTGCTCAGCAAACAAAATGCCTTGTGGCCCACCAAAGCCGCGAAACGCCGTGTTGGAAACCGTGTTGGTTTTCAGCCGCCGCGTAGCAATGTGATATTCAGGATAATAATAGCCATTATCCGCGTGAAACATCGCGCGGTCACAAATCGCCGCTGAAAGATCAGCCGAATAGCCACAGCGCGCTTGCAGCAAAACATCAACAGCCGTGATCCGCCCGGATTTGTCGAAACCTGCCTGGTAATTCACATGAAAGTCATGGCGCTTGCCGGTCAGCATCATGTCATCGTCGCGGTCAAGGCGGCATTTGGCAGGACGGCCCGTTTTGTGTGCAGCAAGGGCAGCAAGGGCCGCCCATTGCGCGGCTTGGCTTTCCTTGCCGCCAAAGCCACCCCCCATGCGGCGGCATTCAGCAGTCACATAGGCATCATCGACGCCCAACATCGCTGCCACACAGTGCTGAATTTCAGTGGGGTGTTGCGTGGAAGTATAAACCGTCATCGTGCCTTTTTCACCCGGAATGACGAGTGCAATCTGACCCTCCAGATAGAAATGTTCCTGCCCGCCCATCTCAAATTCACCGACTATTTGGCCCGGTGCAGCAGCAATGGTTTTTTGAACATTGCCTTGGCGGAAGGCATAAGGCGGCAACAAGTCAGGTTTGGCTTCTTTCAGCGCGTCTTGCACGGTGACAGCTGGGGCCACGGCTTCGATTTCAATCTTGGCCAAACGCGCCGCGCGCCGCGCCTGATCACGCGTGGTGGCCACCACGGCAAAAATCACTTGCCCGTGAAACTGAATGTCATCAACCGCGAAAATCGGGTCATCGCCAAGTGTGGGGCTGCAATCGTTTTTGTGGGGAATGTCTTGCGCCGTCAGCACCGCAATCACACCTACGGCAGCGCGCACCGCAGAAAGATCAACGGATTTGATTTTGCCGCGAGCCCCCTCCTTGGCATAGCCCGGGGCCACATGCACAAGGCCCTCAGGCTCAAGCATATCATCAATATAAAGCGCGCTGCCTTGAACGTGGAGTTCGGCGCTGTCGTGGACAAGGGATTTGCCAACAGTTTGGAGCTTTGCAGAAAAACTCATGCCAGCACCCGCGTGTTCGCAGCACCAACAGCTTCCAACAAAGCCTTTTTCAGAAGCGCATTGGCAACGTCATTGCGATAGTCAGCACTGGCTCGCATATCAGACAAAGGCGTGAAGTCATCAAGCGCTGCGTGCTGCGCCTCAGTCAATGTTTTTCCCTTGAGTGCGAGCTCAGTTTTGCTGGCGCGCTTGGGTGTGGCCGCCATGCCGCCAAACGCAATCCGGGCGTCTTGAATCACGCTATCTTCGACCGTCAGCAAGAAGGCCGCCATCAGGGCAGAAATATCTTGATCGAAACGCTTAGAGATTTTGTAAGCGCGGAAAATCTGGTTTGGCTTCGGCTTTGGAATATCAATGCGCCACACCAATTCGCCGGGCTTGCGCTTCTGTTGGCCATAAGCCACAAAAAACTCTTCCATTGGCATGTGATGATAATACGGTCCACCACGCAAATGCAGTGTCGCACCAAGCGCAATCAAGGCAGGGGGCATATCCCCAATAGGAGAGCCATTGGCAATATTGCCGCCAATGGTGCCCGAGGCCCGCACCTGGCGCGAGCCAATGCGCTTCAACAACCCACCCAGATCTGGGGCGAGCGCAACCAAAATGGCTTCAGCATCAGCATAGGTGGCTCCAGCACCTATTGAAATATGATCATCATGTTCCTTGATGTCGGCAAAGCCGTTCGCGCGGCCCGTGTAAATGATGCGGGGCTGGGCGCGCATCTGCTTGGTGATCCAGAGGCCCACATCGGTATTGCCCGAAACAATGGTTGCTGTGGGGTGATCAGCGCAGCACTCAGCCAACGCATCCGCCGAGGCTGGTGCAGCAAAGAAACAATGGGTATCGCCGACAAACAGATCACCTTGGATGGCTTCAAGCTTGGCGCAGGTTTCAGCTTGCGCAACGTGCCAATAATCAGCAGGCGTATTACAAGCGGCAAGCCCGGCATCCACAATCGGCCTATAACCCGTACAGCGGCACAGATTGCCTGCAATCTGTTCCACCACATCGGTGCGCGAGACTTTGCGTCCCTCATGTTTGAGTGAAAACAGCGACATCACAAAACCTGGTGTGCAAAAGCCGCATTGCGAAGCATGGGCATCCACCATCGCCTGCTGCACCGGGTGCAACACACCACCGCGTGCCAAATCATCAACCGTGACCAGCTCCTTGCCATGAATTTGGCCCAGCAACAGAATGCAGGCATTCACCGCCTGGTAACGCACACCGCCGTGATGGGGCGTGCCCAAAACCACCGTGCAGGCCCCGCAATCACCTTCATTGCAGCCTTCCTTCGTGCCTTTCGATTTCTCGGAGAGGCGCAAGTAATCAAGCAAGGTTTGATCCGGCGCAAACTGTGCAATTTGCACTAACTCTCCGCGCCGAATGAATTGCAAAGCGCCCATCAGCTGCCCCGATAAGTCGAATAGCCAAAAGGCGAAAGCAGCAAAGGCACATGAAAATGCTGCCCAGCATCAGCGATGCCAAAGCGGATGGGAATAACGTCCAGAAACAGCGGCTCCGCCAGCGTCATGCCCAGCCCGCGCAAATAATCCCCCGCAAAGAACCGCAATTCATAGGTGCCTGAGGCAAAGGCAGCCCCTTCCAATAATGGTGCATCTGCACGGCCATCATGGTTTGTCTGAACAGTTTTGAGCAAATGGTCTGACCAAACTTCAATGCGCAAGCCCTGCGCCGGCTTGCCCAAAGCCGTATCCAAAACATGTGTGGTCAGTTTGCCCATCCGTTTCTCCCTTCACCAACTCTATGAGCAGCTTTTAAACTTGGCAACGGGGGGCAGGGGATATTCGTCGCAATGCTTGATTTTACGGCCATTCCGGTTCAAAGGAGGCCGAAATCAATTGATTGCACACTTGAACGAGACAGGAACCTGAATGGCCAAAGAAGAATTGCTGGAATTTGAAGGCACCGTGGCAGAGCTTTTGCCCAATGCCACATTCCGGGTAAAGTTGGATCACAATGCCCATGAAATCATTGCCCACACCTCGGGCAAAATGCGCAAAAACCGCATTCGCGTTTTGGCTGGTGACCGTGTGATGGTTGAAATGACGCCCTATGATTTGACCAAGGGCCGTATCAATTATCGGTTCAAATAATTGGTCGAGTCAAACCCAAAGCTGGTTCTGGCCAGCGCCTCGCCTCGCCGCTTGGCCTTGCTCGACCGTATTGGTTTGGCACCGGATTTGTTGAACCCAGCGGATGTGGATGAAACACCGCTAAAGCGTGAAAGCCCGCGCCGCTTAACAATAAGGCTGGCCACGGCAAAAGTTGAAAAAGCTAAATCCATGCCCCTTGTGAAGGAAATGGGCAATGCGGCCTATGTCTTAGCCGCTGATACTGTTGTGGGCCTTGGGCGGCGTGTCTTGCCGAAAGCTGAAACCTATCAGGATGCCAAAGATTGCCTCACTTTGCTTTCAGGCCGTTCACACTGGGTCTATACCACGGTTGCGTTATTGGCCCCTGATGGAAAAATCACATCGCGCTGTGTTGAAACCAAGATCCGCTTCAAGCGCTTTTCACGTGACGACATTGAATCCTATTTGAAGTCCGAGGAGTGGCGCGGCAAAGCCGGTGGTTATGCCATTCAGGGCCGGGCAGAGGCTTTCGTACGTTACATGGCAGGCTCGCATTCCGCAGTTATTGGCCTGCCGCTCTATGAAACCGTACTGCTGCTTCAGGGCGCCGGTTTTCCCGTGAGCCAAAAATGGATGTCGCAGCCGATCAGTGATCTGTGATGGCTGAGGTTATCCCTCTTCGCAAGCGAAAGCCATGCCCGATTTGCAAAAGGGTTTCGACGCAAGAGTTTCACCCCTTCTGTTCAAAACGTTGCGCCGATGAAGACTTGAACCATTGGCTGGGGGGCAAATATGCTATTCCCGTTGCAGAAACCGATGAAGATGGATCAGATTCTGCAACCTGAGAGTGCGCAACAACAAGGCCGCGGTAGAGTTTAATTTTTCTATCGACACCAGCTTCACTCCTCGTTTAGTGTCCGTGCGGCTGCAATCACGACTTGTCACAAGAACAGGAATGATTGGGGCTTCAACATATGCTCACGGGAGGGGGCAATACTATGTCAAAAGGCAACGTATCTAACGTGTCCGCAAAAGGGCGTGGCATGACCAAAGACGAGAAATTCGTCATTTTCGCATCATCCACCGGCACTGTTTTTGAGTGGTATGATTTTTATCTCTACGCCACATTGGCTCCATTTTTCGCAGCCCTGTTCTTTCCAAAGGGCAACGACACGGCGGCCTTGCTATCAGCCTTCGCGACATATGCCGCAGGCTTCTTGGTGCGCCCTTTCGGCGCTTTGGTATTCGGCCGCTTGGGCGACATGATTGGCCGTAAATACACATTCCTTGTCACCATGCTGGTGATGGGCATTTCCACCTTCGCGGTTGGTTTGTTGCCCACATTCGCAACAGTCGGCTGGCTCGCCCCCATATTGCTGGTCACGCTGCGCCTGTTGCAAGGCTTGGCACTAGGTGGTGAATATGGTGGTGCGGCAACCTATGTGGCCGAACATTCGCCGCAGGGAAGGCGCGGGTTTTACACAAGCTGGATTCAAACCACAGCCACGATCGGCTTCTTCTTGTCACTGTTGGTGATCGGCCTTGCACGCGGTTATATGTCCACAGCGGATTTCGCAAACTGGGGCTGGCGCATTCCTTTCATCCTTTCAGCCGCGTTACTAATCTTCTCGATGTGGATCCGATTGAAGCTGAATGAATCACCTGTATTCAAGCGCATGAAGGAAGAGGGTAAGGGCTCATCCAAACCGTTGACCGATTCGTTCCTCACCTATCCCAACAACAAATATGTGCTGCTGGCTCTCTTGGGTGCCACGGCAGGCCAAG
>JAGWUY010000254.1 GCA_028868255.1 Alphaproteobacteria bacterium
TGGGCAACACCGGTAATGAATGTGGTGATGTCTGAACAAATGATTGGCGACATGCGCTTTGGCGACTCAGCCTTCAAATTCAAAGGCCGTGCGGCGCCGCTTTACCCTACATACGCGCTATGCTGGTTTTTAACGCTCTTCGTGGTGGTGGGCGGCTTCATTTTGCTCGGTGTCGAACTAGCTCAATGGGCAGGCACAGGCTGGGAAAATGCTTGGAAACATGTGTTCAATAGCGACAACACTGGAACCAAACCCACCAACTCAGAGCTCGCATTGGTTGGCATTGCATTGCTTGGCGTGCTCGGCCTGATCGTCTCTTATGTGTTGTTGATCCCTGCCTTGTGGGCAATATACAGCGCCAAAGAAATGCGTACTCTTGCCAGTTATACGCGCTTTGATGGTGCACAGTTCAAGTTAAACGCAACAGCATGGAATGTGATTGGATTGGCACTTGGCAACGTAGCTATCATTGTCTTCGCACTCATCCTTGCTTTTGGCGCAGTGGGCGCTGGCGCTTGGGCAATTTACTATTTCAGTCTTGAAAAATCTGTTGCTGCGGCAATCGCTATGGGCATTTTGGCGCTATTGGCCTATCAAGCGCTTTGGGCCCTTACACGTCCACTGATTATTCAGCGCAACATCGCTTTTGTCTTCAAGCGTTTGACCATGGAAGGATCTGTGGATTTGAACCGCATTCGCCAATCTATTGCCGCCCGGCCCAAACGTGGTGAAGGGCTGGCCGATGCTTTTGATCTGGGAGCTTGGTGATGGCTGTTTCCGCACAATTTTACGACGGTCAAACTGCACGGATGCAAGTGGTTAATGTAACTGAAAATGGAACATCCATAAGCTTTTCTGGGCCAGAAACGTCCTACACCAACTGGACCATTAAAGGCCTTCACGCCATTGACCCGGCTGTAGATGGCCAGCCTTACCGACTGACACACGAGGACAAGCCGGGCGCCCGATTGATCATCCGCGATCAAGCCTTTATCAGCGCACTGATTTCAAAGTCCTCTCACTTGAGGGGCGGCTATTCTGCCCGCGATATTGGCCACATCATTGGTTGGACTGTGGGTGGCCTCGCCGCGGTTCTGGTCACCGGATATTTGACCATGACATTGTTGCCTGAAAAGGCCGCGCACATGCTGCCCAATGCATGGAAAGCCCGCGTCGGCAAGCAAATGGAAACAGCCATGGTGGAAGGTGCAAAGCTTTGCCGTTCCCCCAAGGGTGATGAAGCCCTAGCTGCAATGATTGGCAATCTGGCAGAAGGCACGCCAGACCTGCCGCCCATTTCTGTCCATATCTATGACATGAATGTGCTCAATGCCTTTGCTGTGTCAGGTGGAAACATCATTCTAACGCGAGAGTTGATTGACAAGGCCGATGGGCCAGATGAGTTGGCCGGCGTTTTGGCACATGAAATCGGCCATGTGGCGCACTTAGATCCCGAAGCGCAATTGGTGCGCCTGACCGGCCTGCAAGTTTTAACCAGCGTATTTACCGGCTCCAATGGCGGCGACATGACAACAAATCTCGCCTTCTTGGCTACCGTGCTAAAATTCACGCGCGAAGCTGAAGCAAAAGCCGATGCCTATGCCCGTGAAACCATGATCAAAGCCAGAATTAACCCTTTAGCATTGAAAACGTTTTTTGAGAAAATTCTAAAACTCGAAGGCGATAAAAAATCCGGCAATGCCGCCCTCACCGGGCTAGGCGGCCTGTTTTCCACCCACCCCGGAACGGAAAACCGAATTAAGGAAATTCAGCCCCTGCCCGCAGGCGTGGTGGCGAGGCCTTCGCTGACAGACGAACAATGGAAGGCGCTGAAAGATATTTGCAAGGGATAACCCTAAGCAACATCACCTCCGGCACAGGCCGCGATTGGTCTGTCAATTTCAATCAATTAAGCCCGACCCCGGCCTTCGCCAGGGGTGAAAGATCTAAATGGGAAATTTAGCCCTCTTCACCCTCATCTTCACCAATGCGCTCGACAGACACCACATGCTCATCACTTGCGGTGTCGATCACGATCACACCTTGCGTTGAGCGCCCCGCCTTGCGAATGCCATCAACCGGGCAGCGGATCAATTGGCCGCCGTCGGTCACCAACATGATCTCGTCACTGTCCTCAACCGGGAAAGATGCCACCAATGGGCCATTGCGTTCGTTCACCGCCATGGCCGTAATGCCTTTGCCGCCACGGTTGGTGATGCGGTATTCATACGATGATGAGCGCTTGCCATAGCCATTGGCAGAAACGGTCAGGATCACCTGTTCGGCGGCTCCCATTTCGGCATAACGTTCTTGTGAGAGGGTTGCTTCTTCGACCACGCCTTCTTCATCAGATGGCCCAGCTTCCATTTCTTCGCCTGCAACAGCACGCGACATTTTGATGAAAGCTGCGCGCTCTTCACTGGTTGCATCCACATGGCGCAAGACCGACATGGAAATCACGCGATCCTTTTCCGCCAGCTTGATGCCGCGCACACCTGTCGACCCACGGCTCTGGAACACCCGCACATCATCCACCGCGAAGCGAATGCATTGGCCAAGGGCTGTTGTGAGCATGATGTCATCGGCGTCGGTGCAAATATCAACACCGGCAATTGCATCACCTTCTTCCAGCTTCATGGCAATCTTGCCACCTTTGTTGATGTTCTCAAACTCGGTGAGTTCATTGCGGCGCACATCACCCGAACGCGTAGCAAACATGATGTGCATAGCGGCCCATGTGGCCGGGTCTTCCGGCATCGGCATGATGGTGGTGATACGCTCACCCTGCGCCAAGGGCAGCAGATTGATCATCGCCTTGCCACGTGCCTGTGGGTTGCCCACTGGCAAACGCCAAGTCTTGAGCCGATAAACCATGCCCAACGACGAGAAGAACAAAATGGGCGTGTGGGTGTTAGCCACGAACAGTTTGGTGACAAAATCCTCATCTTTAATCTGCACACCGGCGCGGCCCTTGCCGCCGCGTTTTTGGGCGCGATAAGCCGAAAGCGGTACGCGCTTCACATAGCCCGTGTGGCTGACAGTCACGACCATATCTTCACGTTGGATGAGGTCTTCGTCTTCAACTTCACCTTCATTCTCTATGATTTCGGTACGGCGTGGCGTGGCGAACTCAGCCTTAATGCCGGTTAACTCGTCGCGGATAATCTGGCGAACACGGGAACGCGAACCCAGTATTTCGAGATATTCCTTTATCTCAAGAGCCAATTTTTCCAACTCTTCCGAAATTTCTTCCAGGCCCAACTGGGTGAGGCGCTGCAAACGCAATTCCAGAATAGCGCGTGTCTGCTCTTCCGACAGACGGTAAGTGCCATCAGGGTTCAGCTTGTGGCGCGGATCATCAATCAGCGCAATCAACGGAGCAAGTATTTGCGCTGGCCAATCACGCCCCATCAAGGCAGCTCGCGCTTCCGACGCATCACGAGACGCACGGATCAGCCGGATCACTTCATCGATATTGGCCACCGCGATAGCCAAGCCCACCAGCACATGCGCACGGTCGCGCGCTTTTTTCAAAAGGAATTTTGTGCGCCGTGTGATCACATCCTCACGGAAAGAGATAAACGTGGTGAGCAGATCAAGCAGCGTCAGCTGTTCTGGCTTGCCACGGCTCAACGCAATATTGTTGACGCTGAATGAGCTTTGCAATTGCGAGAAACGCCATAGTTGATTGAGAACAATTTCTGGCTCGGCATCG
>JAGWUY010000255.1 GCA_028868255.1 Alphaproteobacteria bacterium
TGAGTTGGAGAATCCGCGGAATGAATCGCCACCCTTGAAGAAATGATCATCAAGTGCCACCGGTTTGCCGCCTAGATTCTGAATATGGCCGGCATTGCCCTCGAACTTTATCACAACCTGATCATCAAAAAGCGGCACGAAATACCAACCGTGAACTTCAGTCTTGGAGAATTGAGCATCACCGCCCAAGCCAGCCAACTCTTCCACCAACTGAGCACGAAATCCAGACGTTGGTTGATTCGGGTTATCCAAATCATCGTAGGTGTAGGATGCCGAAACCGCTGACTTGATGCTCTGTCCTTGCTGAGCAATCACAGTCGGTGACGACTTGTTTAAATCAATTCCATAAAGATCGCGGAAGGCCAAAGAGTATCTGAAATTAACACTCGAAAATTCATCAAGCTCAAAACCCGTACGCAATGCAAAGCCGATGTTTCGGCTGCTATACGAAGAGGATGCTTGGTTGTCTGATTGTGTCGCAAACAAATCAACTCCTGCGGAAATCGGCATTCCGAGGAAATACGGATCGGTGTAACTAAAATCCACCTTTTGTTTGTACAAACTTAAAGACGTGTTCAATTTGGCCTGCAAGCCTTTGCCAAACAAATTGCGCTCAGCCACTTGCACAGAACCTACCACGGCTTCTACAGATGAATAACCGATCGAAAAAGTAAGCGAGCCGGTCGATTTTTCTTGTACTTGCACCAGCAGAACAATCTTGTCTGGCGCACTGCCGGGCTGTTCTTTAAAGTCAATTTTATTAAAGAAGTCCAAGGCTGTCAGGCGGCGGCGCGCGCGCTCTACCAGCGTGCGGTTAAACGCATCTCCTTCATACAAACGCAACTCACGGCGGATCACTTCATCGCGCGTACGGGTGTTGCCTACAATGTCAATTCGTTCGACATAGGCGCGTGGCCCTTCGCTGATGGCATAAGTAATGTTGACTGTGTTGCCAGTTGAATTGCGGTCAACCTTTGGTTCAACTTTGGCGAAAACAAAGCCTTGCTTTGACGCTTCGAGTGTTAAGTTTTCAACCGATTTATCGACCTTAGAGGCATTATAAGTGTCACCCACACCTGTCTTGACAACGCGCGTTAAGCCATTGGCATCAAGATTGGCGCGACCCACATCAACGGCCACATCAGCCACTGTATACCGAGGCCCTTCTTCAATAGCGTAGTTGATTTCAAAGCCATTGCCATCTGCTGTCAAGCGCGCGTCAACTGATAAGATCTGCACATCTGCAAATCCATTCTTCAAATAGTAGCGGCGCAACAATTCTTTGTCATAGTTCAACCGATCCGGATCATAAATATTAGTGCGCAAGAACGGGTTCCACCAAGAAGATTTCTTCGTTATCAAAACACCCTGCAAAGTGTCAGCGCTAAAAGACTTATTGCCAGTGAAGGTGATCGACTTCACTTCGGTCTTGCCATTTTCAGAAATCACAAACGCGATATTCACCCGGTTTTCTGGCAATCGGATGAGTTGAGGATCAACCTTGACGTTGTAAAACCCCTTTGATTGATACAAGGCCAACACGCGGCGCGTATCGCTTTGAATGCGCGCTTTGGTGAAGATCATGCTCTGCTTGACTTCAACTTCCTTTTGCAAGGTCTTGTCGTCAATTTCGCTATTACCTTCAAAGTTCACAATATTGATCAGCGGATTTTCAACAACGCGGATCACCATGGCAGAGCCACGACGCACAATGCTGACATCTGCAAACAGACCAGTCTGGAACAATGCTTTCAAAGACTCGTCAATGCGAGTCGCAGTCGCATCCTGGCCATTGCCGAATTGCAAATAGGAAAGGACCGTCTCACGGTCCACGCGTTGCGCACCCTCAATAACGATGCTGGAAACAGGCGCAGCAAAAGCAGAGCTTACAAACGCAAATGGCGCACCAACAGGCGCGACAAACGCGAACACCACAAAAAGGAGGCCGAGAAGGCCAAATTTATTACGCATCTAATCCCAATCTCAAACTCTACCAGCCGTCCGCCAGAGTGCTTCGCCGTGAGCCGTTTTAACCATTTTCATTCACAATGCAAATGAAACGTGCGATTAAAATTACCAACCAAAAACCTTGCTAACATAAGGAGATATGTCGTTGTTAGTTGCAAAAAGCATCAACGCCAACATCGCCGAAAGCCCGATCCTGAAACTCCACTCTTGTGCCACCGGTCCCACTGGTTTGCCGAACACGGCTTCAATCAGATAGAAAACCAAGTGCCCACCATCCAACATTGGAATGGGGAAAAGGTTAACAAGGCCGATACTTACGCTGATTAAGGCAATAAATGTAATGAATGGCCATATGCCGAGCGAAGCGGATTCGCCTGCCATTTGAGCTACGCCAATAGGCCCGTGAAGCTGGTCAGATTTTTCCTTGCCGGTGAACATCTTGCCGACATAGCGCAGCGTGGTGGCCGAAACGAACCAAGTGCGCTCCACACCTTTGGCAACTGCAGCCAAGGGGCCAAGGCGCTCTACACCCACAGGGTCTTTCGAAAATTCATGTATAATACCAATCTGGCTTGTGCGTTGCTTACGGCCAGAATCGTCTGTTTCTTCAATAACCTTAGGAACAATCTTAATATCTAACATCTGTTTGTTGCGCTCAACGCGGATTTGAACAGGCGTGTCACCCTGAAGAATCATCGCTTCACGAATATCGAGAAAACTGTGAATAGCTTTACCATCAATCACGCGAATAAAATCTCCCGGCAAAATGCCGGCAGCTTTCGCTGCACCTGTTTCAGTCACAGAATCAACGCGAGGCTCATTGATCGGTGTGCCGACAAACATAAAAGCCGCCGCAAAAATGAAAATCGCAAGTATGAAATTAGCAAATGGCCCTGCGGCCACAATCAGAGCCCTCTTCCAGACGGCGGCGGCATGAAGTGTATCAGGCTCATATCGTGCGTCAGATGATGGCATGCTGGCCGCATTGGCATCGCCTTTAAAGCGAACATACCCACCAAGTGGAATCCAGCAAAATTTCCAGCGTGTTCCATATTTATCGTTAAAGCCAAATATCTCGCGGCCAAACCCAACCGAAAATGTTTCAATTTTTACGCCGCACCATCGCCCCACCTGAAAGTGGCCGTATTCATGGATGAACACGATAACAATCAACGCCACGAAATAGGCAAAGATTGAAAAGCCAATAGCCGCCAGACTGAATTGAAACATAATGTTAGTGCCTCCAACGCCGCCGCCCGCGCCATCAGTGGTTGCCCAAAGTGAGTAGGATTGAAACGGTCTTATTCATTGAATATTAACCACAAGACACAGGCTTTGCGTCAATATTTCGGCAACATGGTTACCAAAGCAAAAGACCTGCAGCCGGATTGGCCGGATTGCGGAAAAAACCCACCAAAACAGCAGCCAGAAGCACCGCCACCAGGCCATCGATCCTATCCAAAACACCACCATGCCCGGGAATTGCGGCACCCGAATCCTTAACCCCATAATGACGTTTGAAGGCGCTTTCAAAAATATCGCCAGCCTGCTCCACCACGGCAAAGGCGCCCGCCAGAATGCCTAAGGGCCAGAAGGCCACTTGCACGAAATATGAAAACGCGAGCGATGCGGCCACAGCACCCACCACGGCACCCACCATTCCAGCCCAGGTTTTTTTAGGAGAAACGCGCGGCGCAAGTTTA
>JAGWUY010000256.1 GCA_028868255.1 Alphaproteobacteria bacterium
CGCGGCAATGCCGTGGTTTTACTGTCACCTGCTTGCGCGTCATTTGATCAATACAAAAATTTTGAAGTGCGTGGGGATGCCTTTGTGGCGCTTGTGTCCAAGCTGCCAGGCGCTACCATGCGTGAAGGAGGACAAGCCTAATGCTGATTTCTCGCAGTGATCGTGGTTCATTAGCAAGGTGGTGGTTCACTGTTGATCGCACGCTTCTGTCTTCCATCCTGTTGTTGATGGCGATTGGCGTTTTAATTTCCATGGCGGCCAGCCCGCCTGTGGCCGAGCGCATTGGCCTTGACACCTTTCATTTTTTTCGCAGCCAGTTGTTCTGGATTTTCTTTGGTGTTTTAGGCATGGTGACGGTTTCATTTTTTGATGCCGTGTGGGTGCGGCGCACAGCGCTCATCACTTTCTTTGGTGCATTGGTGCTGATGGCAGCTGCATTAAAATTTGGGCCAGAAGTGAAAGGTGCAAACCGCTGGATTTTTGGAATGCAGCCATCTGAATTTGCCAAACCAGGCTTTGTGGTTTTTGCAGCTTGGTTCTTGGCAGATCGCATAAAGCGGCCTGACATGCCGGGTCATTTGATTTGTTTTGGTGGTGCCATTGTGTTTTTAGGTCTTTTGGTTCTTCAACCCGATTTTGGTCAGACCGTGTTGGTGATTTTGACATTTGGCTTCATGCTTTTGATCTGGGGCATTTCATGGCGCTATGTGGTTGGCCTTGCAGCACTTGGTGTTTTGGCGGGCGGGCTTGCATATAAGTTGGCTGCGCATGTTGCCTCACGTATTGACCGCTTTTTGAATCCAAGCAATGGCGACACGTTTCAAACTGATACGGCCGTGAGCGCATTCAACAATGGTGGTCTGATGGGGACAGGACCAGGTGGAGGTGTAGCCAAATTGGTGCTGCCAGATGCCCACACTGACTTTACATTCGCAGTGGTGGGGGAAGAGTTTGGCTTCCTCGCATGCTTGGCATTGATGGCTCTGTTTTTGTTTATCATCATCCGCGTCTTGCAGCGGGCAAAAACTGAACAAGACCCATTTGCTTCTCTGGCTATGTCGGGTTTGATTATCATGTTCGGCTTGCAGGCTTCAATAAATTTTGGCGTGAATGTCGGCTTGCTGCCTGCCAAGGGCATGACGTTGCCGTTTATCTCATATGGTGGTTCATCACTGCTCGGTACGGCATTGGGCATGGGCTTTATTCTGGCTTTGGCGCGGCGTTGGTATGAGCGATAGTCGAACGCCACTCATTATGCTGGCAGCAGGTGGGACGGGCGGCCATTTGTTTCCCGCCCAAGCGCTTGCTGAAACATTGGTGCAGCGCGGTTTCCGCACGCAGCTTATGACGGATGAGCGCGTGCGCGATTACGGCAAGAACTTTCCAGCCGAGAAGGCACACATTGTCGAGTCCGCCAGCCCATCACCCAAGCGGCCCTTGAGCATGCTGAAATTGTATCGAGGCTACCGTGCAGCGAAAGCCATCTTGCGGGCTGAGAAGCCTTTGGCCGTTGTTGGCTTCGGGGGTTATCCTTCTTTCCCGCCAATTTATGCCGCGGCCTCACTGCACATTCCTTCGGTCGTGCATGAGCAAAATGCCGTGTTGGGTCGGGCCAATAAATTGCTGTCACGCAAAGTCAATTTGGTCGCTTCATCATTCGCCAATGTCATGGGCTTGCCTGATGCGGCGAAAGCAAAATTGCAGTTCACGGGCAACCCAGTGCGTGCCGTGGCACTGCGCGAAAAGGGTGCTGTTTTTCCTGCCTTGGGACAGGATTTCAACCTCGTGGTCTTTGGTGGCAGCCAGGGGGCCAAATTCTTTTCTGACTTTATGCCTCAGGTTTTTGCCGCGATGCCTGACGCTGCCCGCCGCAAGATTGTGCTCACACAACAATGCCGCGATGAAGATTTGGCGCGGGTGCAAACTGCCTATGAAAGTGTGGGCTTGCGGGCGGAACTGAAAGCGTTTTTCAATGATATGCCCCACCGCATTGCAGGCGCGCATCTTGTGATCTCACGCTCCGGTGCTTCGACGATTGCAGAGCTTGGGGTGATTGGGCGGCCGGCCATCATGGTGCCGCTGCCACATGCCATCGACAATGATCAATTGCGCAATGCGCAAAGCTTTGCCGAGGCCGGAGCAGGCTGGGTGTGCCCGCAAAAAGAGTTGGAGCCTCAGTCTTTTGCTGCGCTTTTAGGGCGGTTGATGGCGGATGCCCCGCGCCTTAAGAAGGCCGCAGAATCAGCATTACACCACGGTAAGCCTGATGCCGCCGAGCGCTTGGCTGATGCAGTTGAACATGTGATTGCGCAAAGTAGCGCTTGATGGTTTTGGAGATTGAGTGACGATGAAATTACCTCGCGAGGTTGGCCCCATTCACTTTATTGGCATAGGCGGCATTGGCATGAGTGGCATTGCCGAGGTGATGTCAACGTTGAACTATAAGGTGCAAGGTTCTGATATTGCAGATAATTATAATGTTGCACGCCTTCGCAAACATGGTGTGGATGTAGCCATTGGTCACAAAGCTTCCAACATTGGCAATGCACAGGTGGTTGTGATTTCATCTGCGGTGAAGCCAGATAATCCTGAGCTTGTTGAGGCCCGAGCGCGCTATTTGCCCGTCGTTCGCCGCGCTGAAATGTTGGCGGAACTGATGCGTTTCAAATCTTGCGTGGCCGTGGGCGGCACGCATGGCAAAACGACAACAACTTCGATTGTGGCCGCTCTCTTGGATGCTGGAAATTTTGATCCCACAGTGATCAATGGCGGCATCATCAATGCTTATGGCACCAATGCGCGTTTGGGCAAGGGTGATTGGATGGTGGTGGAGTCAGATGAATCTGACGGCACATTCGTCAAGCTGCCAGCGGATGTGGTAATCGTAACCAATATTGATCCCGAACATCTTGATCACTACGGCACATTCGACAAGGCAAAGGAAGCATTTTTGGCTTTCGTTGAGAACATTCCCTTTTATGGTTTTGCTGTCATGTGCATTGATCATCCTGTTGTGCAGGAATTGATCGGCAAGATTCAGGATCGCCGTGTGATCACTTATGGCCGTAGCCCGCAGGCGGATTTCTGCCTCAAGGATGTGACCTATGCGGATGGGGCCACGCGCTTCAATGTGCGCGTGACCAACCGCTTGACCGGCGCTACGCGTGACATCACGGATCTGGCTTTGGCGATGCCTGGCGATCACAATGCGCTGAACTCGACAGCTGCCCTCGTCGTGGCGCGCGAGTTGGGCATGAGCGACGATCACATCCGCGCAGGTCTTGCCAGCTTTGAAGGTGTCAAACGCCGCTTCACCCGCACGGGCGAATTTAATGGTGTAACAGTTTATGATGATTACGGACATCACCCGGTTGAAATTGCGGCGGTGCTCAGTGCTGCCCGCAAGGTGACAAAGTCAAAAGTAATCACAGTGATGCAACCGCATCGCTACTCGCGCCTGTCCAGCTTATTCAATGAATTCTGCTCCTGTTTCAATGATGCTGATGCTGTTGTGTTGGCTCCTGTTTATGCCGCGGGTGAAAGCCCGATTGAGGGCGCAACCCATAACGCCTTGGCGGAAGGCCTGCATGCGCGTGGCCACCGTGCGGTTTACAAAATCGACACCCCCGAACAATTGGCCCCTATGATCAAGGGCCTGGTTTCACCC
>JAGWUY010000257.1 GCA_028868255.1 Alphaproteobacteria bacterium
CACGGAAGACACATGTTGGCCCATTGCGCCCACAAATTCAGGTGTTGGTGCGGGTGTTTTTGGGCTTTGCATGAATTAGATAACCCCTGTGCCAGGATCAAGCCCCAACAGCACACGGCCATAAATTTCCATGCCTGAATCATACAGCAAAAAGCCGTGCATGCAGTTGGCAATGAGATTGCGTGCTGCCATTTGAATAGGACTTTTCAGAGAAAGGCCCGCAGCACCGCCGATGGTGAGGAGATCCAACACCGCGTCACGGCACAAGCGCGGAACCATGGCAATATCGGCCCTTATGCGCGCGCGCAGTTCCATCGGCATTTTTTCACCTCGCTTGGCATAGTCGTCAATATCATCAGCCACGCGATATAGAACCAATTCTGCGGCGTGTATTTTTGACGCCGATTCACCACAGATCTTTTGAAGTGGTTGCCATTCATGTGAAATGTGGGGTGTATACGCCACGCGCTTGCCCTGTACCATTTTGGTGAATTCATTCAAAGCACTGCGTGCAATGCCCGTTGCGCCACTGGCAATGCAAAGGCCTAAAACGGGGCCTGCTTGAGACTTAAACAAGGCTGGCGCATTGGGATCAGAATAAGCCGTCGCTTGGTTTTCCAACAAAGCAGAAAGTGAAACATGGCGGTAAGCTGGCACATGCACGTCCTTTGCTTTTACAGAGCTTGAGCCAGAACCCTGCATGCCGGCCACAAACCAGTCATCCAAAACTTCGAGATCTTTCTTTTCCACCAAGAAGTCAGCGATATCAACAAACTCGCCCTTCTCATCAAAGATTTCACCGCCCAGTAACAGCCATTGAGCATGGGCATTGCCGGACGCAAACGGCCAGAAGCCATTCAAAACAAATGAGCCATCATTTTTTCTAATCGCCTTGCCGCGCGGGCCGATAACAGCAGAAACAGGGTGATTGCCGTGATCGCCGAACACATCTTTTTGGGCCTGCTCCGGCAAGTGGCAGAACATCCAACTGTGAGCTTGCATAACCCCGAGAACCCAAGCTGTGGAGGCGCAACCTTCTGCAACAGATGACAGCACATCCACGTGGGCGCGCATTGAAAGTTCCTGGCCGCCGCAGCTGCGTGGCTGGATGGTTGTGAGCAAACCATGGTCCATGATGAGTTCCATGCTGGCCTTCGGAACGGCACGATTGACTTCCGCCTCCATGGCCAATTTCTCAAGTTGCGGAATCAGGCTCCGCGCAATTCGCTTGGCATCCTTTTCAGCCATACGTGGTGAAGCATGAATGTTCATTGATGTTCTCCCATTTGCTTGCTTAATTTGAATGTCATTCATTTTTGAACGCCTGTCAATACCCACTTGCGCTTTTGGTTTTCTGTGCTTAGCATGTGGCTTATGGAAACACTCGAAACAGCGCAACCACGCGGCCGTGTGGCCCTTCGGCAAGAGCGAAACCGCGAGGCTTTGGTGCTTGCTGGCTATAAGGTGATGTCTAAAAAAGGCATTGATGCTGCCACCATGCAGGAGATTGCTGAACTTGCTGATGTGGGCGCTGGCACGGTTTACAGTTATTTTAAAAGCAAGGATGATTTGGCCGTTGTGGTGTTGGAACGGGTGATGCTGAATTTGGCCATTCGCATTGACACTGTTATTTTTACATTCGCTGATCCTGCGCAATATTATGCTTTTGGCATTCGCACTGTGTTGGAAGCGGCCACCCGAGACAGGCGTTGGAAGCAATTGCTCTATCGTTCAGAAGTGATTGCTAATGCCATTTATAACAGCATGGGGCCTTTTGCGATTCGCGATTTGGAAAATGCAACCAAGGCGGGGCGCTTTAAAATTACTGATGCAAAACTGACATTCAAATTAGCTTGTTTTGCAACTATCGGTGCTGCTTTAGATATTACAAAACGGGTTTTGCCGCCATCAGCCATTGATGAAACTGTGGTGCGCCTACTGTGTATGAATGGGCTTAGCCAAGAAGAAGCCACTGAATTGGCCAGTCGCCCCTGCCCACCATTGCCACCTGAAAATTCGGTGACAGAACATAAATTAAAATAAGGGGAGAATTTTAATGTTACTTGCTGCCAAAATATTTCTAACCATTGCCACGCTGGGATATAGCGCAATTCCCTATGCTTTTGATTTTGACAAAACCCATGTGAAGAACCCTGATTGGGATGCGCATGCGCGGTTTCATGTGGTGTGGCAGGTTTCTTCATATATTTATATGGCGGCACTGGCGCTTTATCTGATCTGGACTGCAGGCACAGACACTTGGCCCCTGTGGCTTGCGTTTATTCTTGGTGCTGCCGGCTATGGCGGGTTTTGGACGGCGGTTTTCACCCGCTCTACCTATAACACAAATCTTCTGAGCCGGGTTAATCCTGTGCCTGATTTTAAATGGAATATGGGCGGCAAACAGGTTCGCACCGATGCCAATGTAACACTGTTCACGGTGTTTGTTGTGGTGCTTCTTGCTGGCGCTATTTGTATTAAGTTGGCCTAGCATGATAACGCCCAAGCAGCGCCAAACTGCTGCGGAAAGCCTGTTGGAGGCGCAGCAAACGCGCGTGGTTATTCCGCAACTTTCAAAATCATTTCCTGAAATGACATTGGAAGATTCTTATGATGTGCAGCGGCGCTATGCAGCTTTGCGGGTTAAAAATGGAGCGCGCATTATTGGCCGCAAAATTGGCCTTACATCGCGTGCCATGCAAATGGCCTCTAAAATGACCGAGCCTGATTATGGCATTATGTTTGATGATGCTGTGTTTAAAGATGGGGCCAGCATTGCCGCTTCCACCTATTTAAAGCCACGGCTGGAAACAGAACTCGCCTTCATAATGGGCGAAGATTTGAAGGGCGCTGGTTGCCAGATGCACGACGTAATGCGGGCCACCGAATTTGTGTGCCCCGCCTTAGAGATCATTGACTATCGCACTGATGTGCCACGCGCCATTGTTGATACAATTGCTGATAACGCCGCATTTGCGGGCTTGGTCTTGGGTGGGCGCATTGTGCGGCCTTTTGAAATTGACGTGCGTTGGGTGCCGGCCACACTGAGCAAAAATGGCACTATTGAAGAATCAGGCGTTTCAGCTGCGGTTATGGGCCACCCGGCTGCGGGGCTTGCCTGGCTGGTGAATAAGCTGGCAACACAAGGCGATGGTTTGAAAAAAGGTGACATTGTTTTGGGTGGCTCTTTCACAAGGCCGGTTGATGTTGCCGCGGGGGATGTGATCCATGCGGATTATGGCGCGCTTGGCTCCATTGGTGTTTCATTCATTTAAGGGTTGAGAATTTATCATGCGGTTTATGAGTTTTGAAGTTGACGGAAAACATGGCCTAGCTGTGCAGCAAGGTTCAGCTTGGCATGGCGCAAGTGTTGGTTCGGCCCATTATTGTGGCACGTTGGAAACATTGTTGGCCGCTGGTGGCAGCGCACTTCACGATGCTGCAAAAAAACTTCGTGCCGCCGCTGAAATTGATGTGGCAAAAATCAAAATTTTGCCCCCGCTTTCCGACCCTGAAAAAATTGTGTGCGTTGGATTAAACTATGTTGATCACTCAGCGGAAAGTGGATTTAAGCAACCTGACTTTCCTACAATTTTCAGCCGCTTTAATTCAAGCCTGATTGGCCATGGCGCAC
>JAGWUY010000031.1 GCA_028868255.1 Alphaproteobacteria bacterium
GTGGCGGGCATCCGCTCCACCGGATTAACAGGCGCATTGGGCATCGCTCAACATGTGGCAAAAATCTATGGCAAGCAATTCGGCAAGCTGCCCAAAACTTTGCCTGAACTGAAATGGACACCCGTTCCCACCCTCGCTGAACACACAATTCGGCCATATATGAAAGGCGGAGAAATTGTTTGCCACTGCGAATGGGTGACGCGTGGTGAAATTGAAGCGGCTTGCCAAGGCTCGCTGCCCGCAGGTGATCTGGGGGGCCTCAAGCGCCGCACCCGCGCCATGATGGGCCGCTGCCAAGGTTTTTATTGTGGGGCAGAAGTGATCACCCAGTTCCAAAGGTTGAAAAATGGAACACCATAAAATTGTGATCATTGGCGGCGGGCCTGCGGGCTTGGCCTTGGCTATGGGGCTGCATGACAAAGGCCTAGGCGATTGTGTGGTGCTGGAGCGCGAGCAAGAGGCAGGCGGCATTCCGCGGCATTGTGGTCATCTGGGCTTCGGTTTTTACAACCGCAGGCGCGTTCTCACGGGGCCGAAATTTGCAGCCAAACTTCGCGCCGCAACCGCGCAATTTGATGTGCGCACCAGAACCACTGTGCTGGATTTTACGTTGCGTGGCACACTGCGGGTGCAAAATGAAAAGGGTATTTCTGAAATTTCAGCGGATCGTTATGTTCTGGCCACCGGCACGCGTGAATCTTCCGGCGCAGCGCGGTTGATCGGTGGCGCGCGCGTGCCGGGTGTGATGAACACCGGCACCTTGCAACAGCTTGTCTATTTGAAACATCAAAAGCCCTTTTTAAAGCCACTCATCGTCGGCAGTGAATGGGTGTCCTTCTCAAGCCTTATGACCTGCCGCCATGCGGGCATCACACCCGTGGCGATGATCACTGAGGGGCCAAAGCTTGATGCGCCAATTTATTTCGGACTGGGGGCAAGACTGGCCTTTGGCGTGCCCGTGAAACGTAACACCAAGCTGATCGCTGTCCACGGCACCAAGCAGGTTGAAGCCGCCGAGGTCGAAACCAATGGCAAGCGCCGCATGATTGCGTGTGACGGCGTGGTCATCACCGGTAAATTCCGCGCCGAAAATGCGCTGTTCTCAAACGGCCTGATTGAGCGCGATGGCACCTCGCCAAAGGTAACGCAACAGTTCCGCACGTCGAAGCCCAATATCTATGCTGTGGGCAATGTGTTGGGTCATCTGGAAACGGCGGGCCTGTGCATGGTGCGGGCACGCACCTTGGCCGAGATGATCGCCGGTGATTTGGCATGAAAGTGTTGGCCATTGATCAAGGCACCACCGGCACCAAAGGCTTCTCCTTGGATGCGGATGGCAACTTCACCAAGATTGCGTCGTACGAACACAAGCAGATTTACCCGCAAGCAGGTTGGGTGGAACATGATGCGGAAGAACTTTTAGGGCAAATCTCAAAAACCATCAAAAAAGCGGGCAGGGTGGATGCCATCGGTATTGCCAACCAAGGTGAAACGCTGGTGGCTTGGGATAGAGAAACCGGAAAGCCCGTTTATAACGCTATCGTCTGGCAAGATGACCGCACCAAA
Organism: Alphaproteobacteria bacterium; assembly: GCA_028868255.1. Classification (GTDB taxonomy): domain Bacteria; phylum Pseudomonadota; class Alphaproteobacteria; order Rhizobiales; family Aestuariivirgaceae; genus Aestuariivirga. Next base: position 1,567 of record JAGWUY010000031.1, read on the forward strand.
GGCATGACTGAAGACCTAAAGGCCCGTGGGGCAGAAAGCCTGACCCAAGCAAAAGCAGGCCTACCGCTAGATCCTTATTTCAGCGCCTCCAAATTTCGCTGGATTTTAGATCATGTGCCAGAGGCGCGTATTCTGCTGAGCGCAGGGCGATTGCGCTTGGGCACCAGCGACAGCTATTTTCTGGATCGCCTGACGGGTACCTTTGCCACGGATGTTACGACAGCCTCACGCACATCGTTGATGTCGCTAGATGCACTGCAATGGGATGAAGAACTCTGTGCACTTTTTGGTGTGCCAATGGAATGCTTGCCCGAGATCAGAGCAACCAACGGCCATTTCGGTACCATCGGCAAAGCGCAAGTCACCGCCAATCTTGTGGATCAGCAGGCCGCGTTGTTCGGCCATGGCTGCATGATGCCGGGCGATGCCAAGATCACGTTCGGCACCGGCGCATTTGCCCTGGCCCTCGTCGGTCATGCACGTCCTCAGCAAAATGAACAAGGGTTGTTGCCAACGGTGGCTTGGCAAATGGCAGGTCAGCCGCCGCTCTTTGCCATGGATGGCGGCGTTTACAATGCAGCTTCGGCCGTCAATTGGGCCAAAGGCCTCGGTCTGTTCAGCGACTATGCCGAGATCAATGCCTTCGGCGCCCAGTCGGCGTTGGCGCGTGGCATTGTGTTTGTGCCAGCCCTTTCGGGCCTGGCTTGCCCGCATTGGGACCGCGCTGCATCGGGCCTGTGGCTGGGCTTGGGCCTCGATACAACCAAGCAGGATATGATGCAGGCCGTGCTAGAGGGCGTTGCCTTACGGGCCCAAGAAGTGGTGCGCGCGATCGACAGGCTGGCAGGCAAAGGTAACTTTATTTCGATTGATGGTGGCCTCAGCAGCAATCCCTATTTCGGGCAATTTCTGGCCAATGCCCTAAACCGCCAAGTGTCGGTGGCCGGCAGTGCTGATCTCACCGCCTTGGGTACAGCACGCATGGCCATGCTGGGGGCAGGAGCGAGAACATTGCCGCCTTTGCCAGCGCCCAAGCATAGTTTTGAACCGCGTGAACCAGTTTCCGCCAAGTTATTGTCGCGGTTCGACATTGCCGTGATCAGATCAAAAGGCTGGAAGAATTTTTGAGGTTGATCCTTCCCCAACACTTGGGGAAGGTGTCCGCGGCACGCCGACGGAAGGGGTAGTCTCAATCCTTTTCCTGCATTTCGAGCGTTATCAGTCATCCCCACCCCGGCCCTCCCCAAGTGATGGGGAGGGGGAAAATGACCATTGAATTATCTCCCTCCCCACACCATCTGTTGAGCAGCAAGGAGTTGGCCATGTTGATTTTTATTCTCAATATTGTGTGGTTTGTGCTGGGTGGCTTTATTGCCGGACTCGCTTGGATTTTGGCGGGTATCATCATGGCGATTACAATTGTTGGCCTGCCCTTTGTGCCCACCTGTTTCCGCCTCGCGCGTTACACGTTCTGGCCCTTTGGCTATGACATTGTTTCGCGTGACCAAATGACCGGTCAGTCCGATATTGGTACAGGCGCTGTAGGCACCATTGGCAATGTGATCTGGTTCGTGTTTGCCGGCTGGTGGTTGGCACTGATGCATATTTCGGCTGCCATTGCGCTGGCCGTCAGCATCATTGGCATCCCCTTTGCCTGGGCACATGTGAAGTTGGCCATGGCCTCGCTTTTCCCCATCGGCAAGCAGATTGTCGCCATTGATGAGCTGCGGCTTATGCCGCGGCGGGCCCCTCAAAATCAGCCAGTGTAAACTGGTAGGGCGTCGAACAAAATTCACACACCACTTCAATCGTTCCGTCTTTCACCATGTCGGCACGATCAGCGCTTGAGAAGTTGCGCAGCATCACTGAGACTGCTTCATGCGAGCAAGTGCAATGACGCGCAATAGGTATGGCAGGATAAACCGTAACACCATCTTCATGGTAAAGTCGGTAGAGAATATCTTCAGCCGTCAGCGCAGGGTCGAGCAATTCAATATCTTCTACGGTGTCGAGCAGCAGCCGCGCCTTCACCCAATTGTCGTCCTCCTGCACCTCGTCCTCAGCCCCCTGAGGAGCATCGCCCGAATGGCTGGGCAGAGGCGATGATCCGCCCTCGCTCGGCAAGTGTTGAACCAGAATGGCACCGGCACGCCAATGTGGTTTCTTCAACCCGCGTTCGAACAGTGGCCCTGCGGCCACACGCAGCCGCGTGGGGATTTGTTCGGATTGTTCAAAATAGACATGCGCGGCGTCCACCAAGGTGGATTGCCCCAAGGGCACAATGCCTTGATAGCGCTCCATGTCGGCGCCTTGATCTACTGTCATGGCCAGATAGCCTTCACCCAGCAATTGCTTTTGATCAGGCTTGGTTAGTTCTTTGAGTTTGGTATCAGAATATTTGGCACAGCCACGCACGCCCCCCGGCCCCACAAAATCAGCCACAATCATGTTGACCGGGCCAGAGGTTTTGGTTTGCACAATGAACTTGCCGTTGAATTTGAGGGCCGTGCCCAGCATGGCGGTGAGCGACACAGATTCGGCCACCAAAGCTGAAACAGCATCGGGGTAATCATGGCGCGAGATGATGTCATCCAGCACCGCCCCAAGCCGCACAATACGGCCCCGTACGCCCAAGGGTTTAATGGCAAAGGGAATGACCTGATCGTCCATTACAGCTTACCGAAACACGAAAGCAAAATGGCTTTCTGTGCATGCACGCGGTTTTCCGCCTCATCAAACACCACGGAATATGGGCCATCCATGACGCCGTCTGTCACCTCTTCGTTGCGGTGCGCAGGCAGGCAATGCATGAATAGAGCATTCTTTGCTGCACCCTTCATCAGGGCCTCATTCACTTGATAGGGGCGCAACAGATTATGGCGGTTTTCGATGTCTTCATCATGCATCGAAACCCACGCATCGGTGATCACGCAATTTGCCCCAGCAACGGCGGCTTCAACATCGCGCATCACTTGAACCTTAGCGTTCTGGGCTTTTGCCCAAGTCATAAATTCCGCCGCGGGCACCAACGAATCCGGGCAGCCGATGTTCATCTCCCCACCTAAAATGCCAATCGCCTCAATCCATGAGGCACAAACATTATTGCCATCACCCACCCAGGCCACTTTGTTGTGATCGAGTGTGCCATTCTTTTCTTCGAGAGTCATAACATCGGCCATAACCTGACAGGGGTGGGTCATGTTGGTAAGGCCATTGATGACGGGAATGGTGGCAGCTGAGGCGAACTCCTGTAAAGTCTCGCGTTTTTTGGAACGGATCATCACTGCATCGACATAACGTGAAAGCACGCGCGCCGTATCAGCTACCGTTTCGCCGCGGCCCAATTGCATTTCCGTGCCAGAAGCGGTGAACACGTCACCACCCAATTGGCGAATGCCCACTTCAAAGGAAAACCGGGTCCGTGTTGAGGGTCGCTCAAACACCAGCGCGATGATCTTGCCCTTAAGGGGTTGATCAGCATCAAGTTCGCCCTGTGCCAAACGAGCGCGCGCTTGCTTGCGCGTTCTTGCCGCTTTGAGGATTGTCCGCAGTTGGCTTTTGTTGAAGTCTTTCAGATCAAGAAAATGCATATCAGGCTTTCGCGTGTTCAAGCGCCACTAATGCGCGTTCAATTTTGGCAATGGCTTCAGTGACATCTTCATGGGTCACGATGAGCGGCGGCAAAAGCCTCACCACATTGTCTCCTGCCGTCAGCACCAACAGCTTTTGCTCGACGATGGCCTTTTGCACATCGGTGTTTTGCACCTTACATTTCAGCCCCATCATCAGGCCAGAGCCGCGCACATCGCTGATCAGTGTGGGGTGCAGATCCTTCAGGCGTTCAAGGCTTTGTTTCAGGTTTAAAGACTGGCGCTGAACGTTGTCCAGAAAGCCGTCTGCCAAAACCACATCAAGCACGGCATTGCCCACGGCTGTGGCCAAGGGGTTTCCGCCAAAGGTTGAACCATGCGTACCCGCCACCATGCCCTTGGCGGCATTGGCCGTTGCCAGCACCGCCCCAATGGGAAAGCCCCCGCCCAAGCCTTTGGCCAAGGCCATAATATCGGGTGCGATGCCCGCCCATTCATAGGCAAATAATTTGCCCGTGCGGCCCATGCCACATTGGATTTCATCCAGCATCAGAAGAAGGCCGTGTGCATCACACAGTTTGCGAAGGCCGCGCAAAAATTCGTGTGTGGCGGGCATAACACCGCCTTCACCCTGCACGGGTTCAACATAAATAGCGGCCGTGTGCGGGCCAATGGCGGCTTCCGCCGCTTTCAAATCCCCAAATTCAACTTGATCAAACCCAGAAAGCGGCGGGCCAAAGCCATCAAGATATTTATCATTCCCCGTGGCAGCCAATGCCCCCAGCGAACGGCCATGAAACGCACCGGTGAACGTGATGATGTGGAATTTTTCGGGGTGGCCAGAAGCGGCATGAAATTTTCGCGCCATTTTGATGGCGAGTTCAGAGGCTTCGGTGCCCGAGTTGCAGAAAAAAACAGTGTCAGCAAAACTATGCGCAATGAGCCGCTCAGCCAAACGCGTTTGCCCCGGCATTTGATAGACATTTGAAGTGTGCCAGATTTTTTCGGCCTGCTCGGTCAAGGCTTTGACCAGATGTGGGTGGGCATGGCCGCAGCTGTTAACCGCAACACCAGAGCCAAAATCGAGATATTCCTCTCCTTCAGGCGTGTAAGCGCGCGCGCCATGTCCGCGCTCGAACGACACCGCAGCGCGATTATAGGTCGGCAAGACGGGGGCAATGGCAGCAGTCGGCGCGGAACCGGAAGTCATGGCATCTCTCCAAAACGAAAAGCGCCGATCAAAAAACCGGCGCATCATCAAAACCCATTATAATCAACGCAAAAGGCAAGGTCAATCGCGCCTCATCCACAGCTGAGTCAAAACAGCGCATGGACTGTCCACAGAAACGAGTCTTAAGTCATTGTTAACCATGTGCGAGGGCGCAGAAGTTGGGGAAAACGTGGTGAATATTCCGTTGATTCCTTGTTTCCGCGCCACTGCCCATAGTAGTGAAGAGTTCAACAAGCTACGAGATGTAGCGAATTTCAGTACAGCGTAAGAGCAAAAGCACAGCGTTTTAAGCAATTCTGTGAAGGATGAGGGATTCAGGATATGACCGAATTGGCAATGCCAAATGAAAAGGCCCCGTGGACCGACGAACGCGTGGAAATCTTGAAGAAGCTTTGGGGCGATGGCCTTAGCGCCAGCCAAATTGCTGGTCGCTTAGGCATGGGAGTAACCCGCAATGCCGTTATTGGCAAAGTGCACCGCCTGAACCTGTCGGGCCGTGCCGCACCCCAGCGCACATCCCAACCCCGCGCCGCCAGAAAGCCCCAGCGCGAGCCATCAGCGCCCGGCCGCTCACCGTCCATGCCAACGGCGGGCGCAAACGCGCTGAAGCCTTTCACCCCATTGGCCCCACGCCCCATGCCACTGCCAGAGCCAAAGCCTGTGCGCCTGGTGGACAGTGCCAAGGATGGCCGCATCACCATTTTGCATCTCTCTGACAAAACCTGCAAATGGCCGATTGGTGATCCGAACAATGAAGAGTTTTGCTTCTGCGGCCATGGGCCCCGTGAAGGTTCGCCTTACTGCGAATATCACGCACGCATGGCCTATCAGCCCCCGCAAAGCCGCATTCGCCGCACAGCATAAAAAGGAGCGGCAAACATGGCGGCGATCGACCCCGGCATGTTGGCCTTCTACAAGGAGCTGAGCGCCAAAACGCCGCCCGGCTCTGATCAATGGCCGCTTGACCAACAACGCAGCGCGTGGAACGACCTCTGCAAGATGTTCAGAGCCCCGCGACCGCCAAATCTCGATGTCTTCGATTTGGTTGCAGATGGCGTGGGCGTACGACTGTTTGTGCCTCAGGGCGGCGGGGCAAAACCGGGCATTCTGTATTTTCATGGTGGTGGCTGGGTTTTGGGCGGGCCTGAAACCCATGATGACATGTGCGCTGAAATGGCGGCAGGTGCTGATTGTGCTGTAGCCTTGGTGGACTACCGCCTCGCCCCCGAACACCCTCACCCATCACAGCTTGAGGATGCTCTAAAGTCATGGCACTGGATGCGCCGGCAGGGCCATAAGTATAATATTGATATTGAAAACGTGTTGGCAGCTGGGGACAGTGCAGGGGGGCAAATTTCTGTCGCCTTGGCTCTTTGCCTCAAGCGGAAAAACTTGCCGCAGCTCAAAGGCCTAGCCTTGCTCTATCCGGTTCTGGGCAATGATGTTGATACGGCGTCTTACATCCGCAATGCGCATGCACCTTGCCTGACCCGCGATGAGATGATGTTCTATCTCACGTCATTTCTGGGTCAAAAACCAAATCCCAACTGGCAAGATGAATTGGCAGCCCCCAATCTGGCCAAAGATGTTTCGGGCTTTCCACCTACTTTTATCACAGTTGCGGCCCATGATCCGCTGCATGATGATGGCGTGAATTTTGCCGAAAAATTGCGTGGCGCTGGCATTGCCTGTGAGCTTCGCGAAGAACCTGAATTGGCCCATTCCTATATGCGGGCGCGCAACGTGTCTGTGCCCGCAAAACAGGGCTTCGACGCGATCATCGAAGCCCTTCATTCACTGTCGCACACCGGACTACATGACGGTCACTGAAGTTCCCACTTTCACGAATTGATAAAGCTCGCTCACATCATCATTCAACATGCGGATGCAGCCTGAGGAGGCGAATTTGCCAATTGACGAAGGTTCATTGGTGCCGTGAATGCGGTAAAGGGTTGAGCCCAGATAAATGGCGCGAGCGCCCAGCGGGTTTTTCGGGCCACCGGCCATGAAAGGTGGCAATTCGGGGCGGCGGGCCTGCATTTCAACCGGGGGACGCCAATCTGGCCATTGGGTTTTGGCAGAAACCTTGTTTGTGCCCTGCCATTCAAAACCGGGCTTTGCGGTGGCCACACGGTACATCACGGCCCGGTCAACACCCATAATGAAGTAAAGCCGATTAGCGCGGGTATCAACGATCACAGAACCGGGGGCTTGATCTGTGGCGTAAAAGACAATCTTGCCACGCTTGAACGTGGGTTGCCCTTGATCCTGCGCTGGTATTGAATAGGAGGCGGGCACAATCACCACACCTTGAAAAGGCTTGTTGCCCTGGGCTTGGGCGGTGCCAAACATGCCAGCAAAAACCATGGCGGCCGCGGCGAATTTGAAAATGCTGTTCATAATCATATCCCTCTGGAAAGGCGTTGATGATGCCTTTCTAGGGAATGCCTACTGAACCCAGCCTGAGGACGATATTTATCTGGCGTTCAGGATTCAATAACCACGTTTCAGGTCAACCAAATTGACCAATTCCTCGCCGCGCTCAAACCGTGCGATCTGCCCAGCAACATAGCTGCAGATGACGGCAGGGTCAGAATCCGCAGCATTATGGGGGGTGATCACGACCTTCGGGTGTGCCCAAAGCGGGCTTGCTGTTGACAATGGTTCGGATGCAAAGACATCCAATGATGCCGCATGCAGCCGGCCTGTGTCCAAACTGTGCAAGATATCCGCTTCCACGTGCTGGCGGCCGCGGCCCGCATTGATGATCACAGGTGCGCCCAATGGCCCTCGACACGAAAGCTTGGAAATCAATTCGCGGTTGATAATGCCATCCGTCTCAGGCGTGGCCGGCAGCAGCGAAATCAGAATATCTGTCTCGTTCAAGAATGCGTCCAATTGCGAAGCACCATCAAAACAGCGCACGCCATGAAGGGCCTTGGCACTGCGGCTCCACCCCACAACCTTGAACCCCATCATCAGAAGCTTGCGCGCAGCATCAGTTCCCAGAACGCCCAAGCCCATAATACCCACCGTCATGGCGGAGGCAGGACGTTGATCAAAATTCTCCCACACACGCTTGCTTTGGTTATCAGCCAAGCGCCGCATTTGGCGATGGTGCATCAGCACATGCAGCACAATATATTCGCTCATGCGCCCGGTCAGGTCTGCATCATTCACCCGCACGATGGGAATGCCTGAAGGAAGGGTCGGGTCACTCAATATGGCATCGACACCGGCACCCAAGGAAAAAATCGCTTTAAGGTTGGGAAAACGTTTCAGTGCATTGGCAGGCGGCAACCACGCCGCAACATAGTGAACATCTTCTTCTCGCCCGCAATCCGGCCACACGCGCACATCCATATGTGGCGCAACATGGCGCAGGGCCTTGGCCCAAGAATGGCCGTCCCAGCTGGGGGTGACAAACAAAAACGCGCTCATTGCCGCACAACATCATCAGTGGCCTTGATTTTCAAGGCAGCAGCCAGCAGCGCTTGCGTATAAGGCTGTTGTGGGTGATCAAAAATATTTTGCGTTGGACCATGTTCCACCACATGGCCATCTCGCATCACAATCACATCATTTGCTAAAGCGCGCACCACGCGCAAATCATGGCTAATAAACAAATAGGCCAGATTGTGTTTGGTTTGCAGGTTTCGCAACAGGTCAACCACTTGGGCTTGTACCGACATATCAAGTGCTGAAGTTGGCTCATCCAGCATGATGAATTTAGGCTCCAGCGCCAAGGCGCGCGCAATCGCAATGCGCTGGCGCTGGCCACCTGAAAACTCATGCGGATACCGATCCATATTGGCAGGATCCAAGCCCACTTCAGAAAGCGCTTGGGCAACTCGCGCGCGGCGATCAACAGCCGAAAGCGAAGGCTGTTGAATAATCAAACCCTCTTCAACAATCTGCAAAATCGAAAGCCGTGGTGACAGGGAACCAAAGGGATCTTGAAACACAACCTGCATATCCTTGCGCAGGGGCCGCATCTCGCGCGAACGATAGCCATCAATGCGCTGGCCTTTGAATGAAATTTCACCTTGCGATGAAATGAGCCGCATAAGGGCAAGACCTGTGGTGGTTTTTCCTGAACCGCTTTCGCCCACAATGCCCAGCGTCTGGCCTGCCCGCACCGTCAAATCCAAACCATCAACTGCCTTGATATGGCCCGTGACTCTTTGAAAGAAGCCTTGCTTGATGGGGAAACACACCCGCAGGTCCTTCGCTTCCATAATGGGTTCGGCTGTGGGGTCAGCTTTGGGGGGCAGGCCCTTGGGTTCCGCTGCCAGCAGCATTTTGGTGTAGTCATGTTGGGGGGCAGCGAACACGCCTTTAGCGTGCCCTGCCTCAACGATTTTGCCACGCTGCATCACACACACGGTGTCTGCCATATTGCGCACAATGCCCAAATCATGGGTGATGAGCAGCAAGGCCATGCCAAATTCTTTTTGCAGGTTTTTCAGCAATTGCAAAATTTGCGCTTGCACTGTCACATCAAGTGCGGTGGTCGGTTCATCAGCGATCAGCAAATCCGGTTTGTTGGCCAGCGCCATGGCAATCATCACCCGTTGGCGTTGGCCGCCCGAAAGCTGATGCGGATAAGATGTAAGGCGGGAAGCAGCATTGCGAATGCCCACTTTTTCCAGAAGCCCCACAATAATATCACGCGCCGCCTGGCCTTTCACCCCTTGGTGCAACTCCAGAATTTCGCCAATCTGCTTTTCCACAGTGTGCAGTGGGTTGAGCGATGTCATCGGTTCTTGAAAGATCATGGTAATGTTGCGCCCGCGCACCTGGCGCAGATCAGCTTCATCAGCATCCAGCAAATCCTGACCTTTGAACATCACATGGCCCGAGGGGTGTGAAGCGGCGGGATAAGCCAGAAGTTTCAAAATACTCAGTGCACTGACGGATTTTCCTGACCCAGATTCTCCCACCAGCGCCAAAGTCTCACCGCGACCGACTGAGAAGGACACATGATCCACAGCCAGAAATTCTTTACCGCCTTGTTTGAAGGCAACAGACAGATCTTTTACATCAAGCAGCGGCTCACTCATTGGAAAGTCTTCCGGGGGTCGAGCGCGTCGCGCACTGCCTCGCCCATGAATACCAGAAGGGTGAGCATGGTGGACATGAGAATGAAGATGGTGAAGCCCAGCCATGGCGCCTGAATGTTGTTTTTACCTTGTGTCAATAGTTCTCCCAAAGAGGGAGAACCCGGAGGCAGACCAAAGCCAAGATAATCCAATGATGAAAGTGTGGTGACGGACCCCGCAATGATGAAAGGCATAAATGTGACGGCAGAAATCATGGCATTGGGCAATAAATGTTTGAACATGATTTTGGTGTCAGACAGGCCAAGTGCCCGGGCGGCTCGCACATATTCAAAATTTCGTGCACGGAGGAATTCTGCGCGAATCAAGCGCACCAAACCTGTCCACGAAAATGTGACCAAGATCAGCAGCAACATCCAGAAACTCGGGGCCAAAAATGCCGATAGGATGATCAGCAAATAGAGCGTGGGCATCGACGACCATATCTCGATGAAGCGCTGCAACAGCAAATCTGTCCACCCGCCATAATAGCCCTGAATGGCCCCCAAGACGATGCCGATGATTGACGACAACAAGGTAAGGATCAAGCCAAAGGCAATGGAAATGCGGTAGCCATAAATCAAACGCGCAATCACATCGCGCCCGCCATCATCGGTGCCCAGCCAGTTCATGTTGCCAGCAACGCATTGTGGGTCTTGTGCCTTCAGAGGATATTTGGCGCAGGCCTCATCTCTTGTGAGCGTTGAGGCCGGAGGCGATGGGGCAGGCCGCGGCAGTTCTGCATTGGCCGTATTGTAAGAATAGCGGATCAGCGGCCAGATCATCCAGCCATTGGCGTTGATTTCATCAGCGTTTACGGGGTCATGGTAATTCGTTTTCGCCAAAAAGCCCCCGAACTTGGATTCAGGATAATCGACCAGAACAGGATAAAGAATTTCACCCTTGTAGGAAGCGATGATCGGTTTGTCATTGGCAATGAGTGGCGCAAACAGTGAGACAACAAACAGCACCACAAATATCCAGAACGACCAAAAGCCGCGTCTATTGGCCCTGAACAGGGCCCAACGCCGTTGGTTGAGCGCATTGAGAGGAAACAGCGCCATCAGACGTCCCGCGCCTCAAAATCAATGCGCGGATCAATCCACATGTAAAGCAGGTCACTGATCAGAGCCACCACAAGGCCGATCAATGTGAAAATATAAAGATTGGCAAACACCACAGCATAGTCGCGGTTCAACACCGAAGTGTAGGTGAGATAGCCGAGGCCATCGAGCGAAAACACCTGCTCAATCAACAGAGAGCCGGTGAAGAAGGCGTGCAGAAACGCGCCTGGAAAACCAGAAATCACCAGCATCATGGCATTGCGAAAAACATGGCCATAAAGCACGCGCCGTTCAGAAAGGCCCTTGGCGCGCGCCGTCACCACATATTGCTTTTTGATCTCATCCAAGAACGAGTTTTTGGTGAGCAAAGTCATTGTAGCAAAGGCCCCAACACCCAGTGACGTGAGCGGCAAGACCAGATGCCACGCATAATCCTTGATCTTGCCCCACCAACTGAGGTCTGCAAAATTATCAGACGTCAAAAGCCGCAAGGGAAACCATGAAAAATAACTGCCACCCGCAAACACGATGATCAGGAAGATGGCGAGCACGAAGGACGGAATGGCATAACCAATGCTGATCACTGCGGATGTCCAGATATCAAATGAGGTGCCATCCTTCACCGCCTTACGAATACCAAGGGGGATGGACACGAGATAGGTGATCAGCAAAAGCCAAATACCCAGCGACATGGACACGGGCAGCTTTTCACCAATCAGGCTGACCACGGACTTCGAACGAAAATAGCTCTGTCCAAAATCAAAAGTCACATATTTTTGCATCATCAGAATGAAGCGCTCGACCGGCGGCTTATCGAAGCCAAAGTCTTTTTCCAGCTTCTTGATAATCTCAGGGTCAAGCCCCTTGGCACCACGATAGGTGCTATTGATATCGCCACCCTTATTGCCCATGTTTTCGGTGCCGCCCCCGCTCAAGCGTTCATCACCGCCATTGCCTTCCATCTGCGCGATAATGCGTTCAATCGGGCCACCGGGCACAAATTGCGTGACCGCAAAGGTGAGCAGCATCACCCCCAGCAAGGTGGGGATCATCAGCAAAATGCGTTTGAGAATATAGGCGCCCAATTTTGTGCCTAACCCGCCGCTGTCTTTTTGGCTTTGGCCTCGTCCCACCACCACAAACCGGGGAAGCCCAGATTGTAATCCGGCGTTTTTTCGGGCCGACCGAAGCGATTCCAATAGGCCACGCGTTCGTAAGGAATATACCAGTGCGGCACCATATAGTGGTTCCACATCAAGGCGCGATCCAGCGCGCGGCAAGCTGTGACCAGCCCTGCGCGATCCTTTGCAAAAATCACCTTGTCGATCAGCTTATCAATGGCGGGATTTTTTATCCCCACATAATTTGACGACCCATTTTGGTCTGCGGCAGCAGAGCCAAAAAAGTAACGTTGTTCATTGCCAGGAGAAAGGCTTTGGGCGAAGCTGCCCACGATAATGTCGTAATCAAAGCTTTCAACGCGCTTTTGATATTGCGCCACGTCAATGCTGCGCAAGGAGATAGTGATGCCCAGAAGTTCTAGCTGTTCCTTGTAAGGCAGGGCAATGCGCTCAAACAGCGGCGAATAGAGCAAAAACTCTGCCGAGAGTATTTCGCCTTTGGCATTCTTCAGCGTGTTTTTGCCGCCCGTCTGGCTGGCCACCCAGCCTGCATCGGCCAAAAGCTTGGCCGCTTCGCGCAGGTTTTTGCGCCGTGCCGTGGCATCAGGGTTTACAGGATTGGCATATTCTGTGGTGAACACTTCGGGTGGAAGCTGTTCTTTCAGAGGGGTCAGCAAAGCCAGCTCTTCTGCTGAGGGCAGGCCCTTGGCCTCCATTTCTGAATTGTTGAAATAGCTCCGTGAACGTGTGTATTGCCCGAAGAACAGATTCTGGTTCGCCCATTCGAAATCAAAAGCCAGATCAAAGGCGCGTCGCACCCGCACATCTTGAAACTGCGGCTTGCGCATGTTCAGCGCCCAACCCTGCATACCACTGACCTTTTTCAGCGCAATCTTTTCCAGCACAACGCGCCCCTGCTTCACGGCAGGGAAATCATAGCCTGTGGCCCAGTTCTTGGAACTGCTCTCGTAGTTATAGTCCACCTGATCCCCCTTGAATCCCTCAAAGGCCACCAGCTGGGTTTGGAAATAAACATATGACATTTCGTCAAAATTATTCTGGCCCACATTCACAGGCAAATCCTTGCCCCAATAATCCGGAACGCGTTCCAGCACGATGCCGGCACCGGGGTTGACTGATTTGATCTTGTAGGGGCCAGAGCCCAGTGGAATTTCCAGTGTTGAAGCCGAAACATCGCGCGGTTTGCCATCTGGCCCATTGGCTGTCCACCAATGCTTGGGCATCACCACCAACTGCCCGACAATGGAGGGAAGTTCGCGGTTGTTCTTTTGATCGAAAGTGAAGGTAACCAAACGGTCACCCGTCTTTTCAGCCTTGACCACATTTTTATAATATTCGGCCCGGGTTGGAAGATTGGCTTTGATCTTATCAAAGCTCCACACCACATCTTCAGGCGTGATCGGTTGGCCATCATGGAATTTGGCTTCCGCACGCAGCTTGAACGTGACGGACGACACGTCACCGGGATGGGACACGCTTTCTGCAATCAGGCCATAGCGCGTTCCCGGTTCATCAAGACTGTCCACCATCAGGCTTTCGAGCACTGTAACAGCAGCGGGATCGCCCTTTAAGGAATTGGGGTTGAGCGAGTCAAAACTGCCCAAAACCCATTGCCGCACTTTACCACCCTTGGGGGCTTTGGGGTTCACATAGTCAAAATGGGTGAAGTCAGGCTTATATTTGATGTCGCCGAACAAGGAAACCGCATGGCTGAAAACCGGCTCTTCAGCGCGCGCTGGCATGACCGATGAAATTGGCGCCAGCCCTGCTAGTTTCAAAAGCGTGCGGCGGTTTGTCATGTGGCCCTCAACAGGTGATTCGGTTCTTCTTTGGTTATCTCAGGTGTAGCCCAAAAAGAAAACACCGGATGCGTTTGGCATCCGGTGCAAAAATTCTGCATAAAGCCAGCCAAATTATGGCTTTGGCAATGGCACTGGCGTGTCTGCCAAGCTATTGAGATACAAAATCACATTGGCACGGTCTTGGGCGTTGCTAATACCAGCAAAGGCCATCTTGGTGCCCTTGATATATTCTTTGGGGGCTTTCAACCAGGCATCCAGCTCATCAAAGTTCCAAGGTTTGTCGGCCATGGCCTTGAACCCATCAGAGTAAGCAAATCCCGCTTCCGAACCGATTTTGCGGCCCACGACACCATACAGCGCCGGGCCAACCTTGTTCGGGCCACCTTTAGTGAAATCATGGCAAGCCGCGCAGGCCTTGGCCGAGGCCATGCCCTTATCCTTGTCCGCCTTCGCCAAAAGCACGGGCAGTGGAACAGCGGCAGGAGCTGCACCATCACCAGCTGTTTTTCCGACTTCAGCCACTTGAATAGCAAAGCCCGGTTTTTCGGGTGTTTCGGCGCGGAACAATTCACTGCCAAAATTCTTCAAACCCAGAACCAAAAGGGCCGTGGCTAAAACGGCACCTGCAATCTTGTTAAATTCAAAGCTTTCCATAAAACAGCCGTACCTCTTGAAGGTTTGATCTGGGCGCGGAAACTAATGGTTTCGGTTTCTCGCCGCAATAACTATAAGGAGCTATGCACAATTTGCCGCGCCCCTGTTTAACGCCATGATCGAACACGATAATACCATCATCGTAATTCCCGCACGTATGGTGGCACGGCGCTTGCCTGGAAAACCCTTGGTTGATCTCCATGGCCTGCCCATGATTGTGCATGTGTGGAAGCGCGCCAAGGCCGCCAATATCGGCCATGTTCTGGTGGCGGCCGCGGAAAACCAGATTGCCGATGCTGTTCGGGCCGCAGGCGGGGATGCCATGGTCACGCCGCTCAATCTGGCCGCCAGTGTTGATCGTATTTCTGCCGCCCTGAAATTGCGTGACCCCCAGCACCGCTTCTCCAATATACTTAGTCTTCCAGCAACTCTGCCCACGTTTGAGAAGCTGGCTTTGCAGCGCTGTCTGGCGGGCTTGACCAACACAACTGTGGATTTGGCCACACTGGCATCACCTCTCACGGATCCAGAGGAACTAAATGACCCACATGTGGTGAAAGCTATCGCGCCGCTCAGCACCGAGCGGGAAGTGGCCTATGCCCGTGATTTTGTGCGCAAGCTCGATGATGGCTTTGAAGCGCCGTTCTGGCGGCACATACCGCTTTATGCATATCGCCGTGAAACACTGGACCGTCTGGCCAGCCTTGCCCCCAGTACGCGTGAATTGCTGCGCCAGTTGGAGCCGATGCGTGCCCTAGACCATGATATGAAAATCGCCGTCGTCAAAGTTGACACCAGCCCCCTGAGCGTGGATACCCCAGCCGATCTGGAACTGGCCCGCCGTACGATGAAAGCTTAGATACGATGAAACACAAAATTGCCTATCAGGGCGAACCCGGTGCCAACTCGCATATTGCCTGCGTGGAAACCCACCCTGACTATGAGCCTTTGCCGTGCCGCACATTTGAAGATGCGTTTCAGGCTGTAAAGGACGGCCAAGCCAAATTGGCGATGATCCCCATTGATAATTCCGTAGCTGGGCGTGTGGCCGATATTCACCACCTGTTGCCGGCCTCGCAACTTTCCATCATTGGCGAGCATTTTTTGCCCATCCATTTTCAGCTTTTGGCTTTGCCGGGCACCAAGCTTTCGGATTTGAAAGTGGTGCGCAGCCATGTTCATGCGCTGGGTCAATGCCGCAAAATGATTAAGGCGCAAAACTTGACGCCGGTTGTGGCAGTGGATACGGCGGGTGCAGCG
>JAGWUY010000258.1 GCA_028868255.1 Alphaproteobacteria bacterium
TCAGTCTTCCAAACATCACCGATGCGGCGCCGCCGCCCATGATCACCTCGCGCAAAGCCGACATATCAACGCCGGCTTTGGCAGCCACGGTAATGGCTTCTGCTGCCATGGCGGCGTGGCCAAGCGACAGGAAATTGTTGAGCAGCTTCACCTGATGCCCCGTGCCCACAGCCCCGGTGTGAACAATGAGATCCGCAAAGCAGGACAGAACGGGCCTGATTTTCTCCAGCACTGCGGCTTCGCCACCCACCATCAACCCCAGCTTGCCGGCTTCCGCCTCGTTAGGTGTGCGCGTCATCGGCGTATCCATAAAAGTGACACCATGCTTCGCGGCCTCCGCCGCGATTTTAAGGGTGGAATGTGGCTCAGCTGTTGAACAGTCGGCAATGATCAGGCCTTTGCGCCCATGCTTCAGTAGGCCTTCAGCCCCCAGCACAATCTCTTCCACTTGAGGTGTGCCCGTCACCACCAGGATCACCATATCGCAATCCGCCGCCATGTCTTTCAGGTTCTTGGCTTCTGTTGCGCCCTTGGCCACCAGGCTTTCAACAGGGGCGCGGTTCTTATGCGCAAGAACTCGCAGCTTGAACCCCTTGGCCAAAATGTTTTTGCCAATGCCATGGCCCATCAAGCCAGCGCCAACCAAGCCTATTATTTGAAGGGTCATTTTTCCTGCTCCGCAATGAAGTGTTGAAAATTGTTCGGTTCCAGAAACATGAGGTGATCTTTCGTCGCCACCTCAAATTTCAGTTTGGTGTAGAATTGGGCTGGCCGCAGGTTTTCGGCGCTGGCTTCAAGCTTGATGTAACGTGCCCCTTCTGCGGCGGCCTGCTTTGCCGCAGCGCGCAGCAAGCGTTCGCCCAGTTTTTGCCCTCGCATGTGGCTCATCACAAACATGTCACAGACATACATGCCTTTGACGCCGCGCCACGTTGAAAATGTAATCATCCACAAGCATGTTCCCAGCAGCAAACCAGAATTGTCGGCCACGGTAATGCGGATTGTATCGGCCGCCTCGCGCAAGGCATCACCGGTAATGGCGACCTGCGCATGCAGCCCCAGATCTTTGGGCAATTGCCTGATCATCGCTGCCACGGCATTTTCTTCGCCGGGGCGCATGGCGCGAAAGGCCACACTCATGCGCCAAGCCCTTTCAATAATGCTGCGAGGTTCACCCCCAGAGATGGCGAGGGGTACCCACCTTCCTGAATCACAGTCATGGGCAAGTTCATCTGTGCAATGCGCACGCCGATCGTGGTGAAATCTTCGGTGCGAATGGCAAAGCCTTTGAACGGATCATCAATGGCAATATCTAACCCTGCCGCAATCACCAAAATTTCAGGTGCAAAATCTGCGATGCGTTGCAGCGCCGTTTCCAACGCGGCCTTATAGGCATCGATCTCAGTGCCCCTTTCCAGCGGCAGATTGAGATTAAAGCCTTCGCCCGCCCCACGCCCGCGTTCATCCGCATATCCCCAAAAAAAGGGGTAAATGCGTTTTGGGTTCGCATGAATCGAAACGGTGAGAACATCGGCACGGTCATAGAAAATAGCCGCCGTGCCATTGCCATGGTGCACGTCAATATCGAGAATTGCCGTTCGCTTTCCGCCCTTGGTCAACATCTCGGCGGCGAGAGCGGAATTATTGAAAAAGCAAAACCCTGCCGCCAGATCAGCTGCTGCATGATGCCCGGGCGGGCGGCACAAAGCATAGGTCAGGCGCTCACCCTTCAACACCAGCCGTGCAGCTTCAGCGGCGCAGGCCGCACTGCCCAATGCGGCAGCCAGCGTATCTTTGGTGACCGGGCAGGCCCCATCACCCAAATAAAATCCTGCTTGGCCTACCACCGCGTCAGGCAGTGTAGCAGGCGGCAAAGAGCTGCGGCCAATGGCATAAACATTGGGCAAAGGAATATCACTGGATTGCGAAACATGGCCCCAGCGCTCACGCAGATTGACCAAAAAATCGAGATAACCTGCATCATGCACCAGCCCAACGGTGGCGAGATCAATGGCGGGCGGCTTTCGCACCTCTGAACCAATCGCAGCGACACCTTGCATCAACATATCGATGCGTTCAGGCCGCTCTGGGATTGGTTGCGGGCGGCCAGCCACCAGAAATGTTTCCGGCGCATGGCTGCGCTGTACGGGATCATACAGTGTAATCATCAGTTTGCTCTTGGCCTCAATTGATTGCTAAGAAAGCATGAAGAAACACCATGCCGCAAGACGGATCACATAAATGAACAATAGAGACACCCTGCCAACATCCATTCATTCCACCAGCGGCATGCCCAAAGTGGCCTGGGGCAAGGGCGCTTACCTTTATGATGTGGACGGCAAACAGTATATTGATGGCTCAGGCGGCCCTGCCGTTTATTGCATTGGCCATGGAAATGAAGAGGTAAACGCGGCCATCTCGGATCAGCTGGGCCGTATCGCCCATGGCTATCGTTATAACTTTACCTCCGACGCACTTGAAGAATTGACTGACATTATCCGTGCCCGCGTGGGAGGCACTTTGAAACACATGGTCTATGTGACCGGCGGTTCCGAGGCCGTCGAGAGCTGCCTCAAACTGGCCCTGCACTATCACTACGCGCGGGGAGACATCAGCCGCCGTAAGTTCATTGCCCGCGAAAGAAGCTGGCATGGCAACACCTTGGGTGCTCTGTCTGTATCAGGCTTCCGAGAGCGCAAGGCCGCCTTCGAAGGTTCGCTGCTGGATGTAATACGATTGTCGCCCACCAACGCCTATCGCCCCATAGCAGGCGCAACCGCAGAGACTGTGGCCGAGGCCAGCGCGAAGGAATTGGAAGAGGCCATTATCAAGGCAGGAGCCAAGACCATCGCGGCCTTTATTTTTGAACCGGTGGTGGGCGCGGCTGGCGGCTGTGTGCCCGCACCTGAAGGCTATGCCAAACGCG
Organism: Alphaproteobacteria bacterium; assembly: GCA_028868255.1. Taxonomy (GTDB): domain Bacteria; phylum Pseudomonadota; class Alphaproteobacteria; order Rhizobiales; family Aestuariivirgaceae; genus Aestuariivirga. Next base: position 2,927 of record JAGWUY010000258.1, read on the forward strand.
TGCGCGAGATTTGTGATCGGCACGGGGTTTTGATGATCTCGGATGAAGTGATGTGTGGCGCAGGCCGCACGGGCACATGGCGCGCGTTGGAGCAAGATGGTGTGGAGCCAGACATTATGTCAGTCGCCAAGGGGCTGGCCGCAGGCTATTTGCCACTGGGTGCCGCCATCTATTCCGACAAGGTGAGTGCCGCCTTCAACCATGTGCCGCAAACGGGCCACACTTTCACGGGTCACACGGCGTGCTGCGCCGCAGGTGTTGCTGTTCAAAAAATTGTGGCGCGTGAAAAACTGGTGGAACGCGTGGCCGCCAATGAGCAGAAATTAAAAGCCATGATCGCGGATGCGCTTCATGGTGTCGATGCCGTGGGCGATATTCGCGGGCGCGGTTATTTCATTGCCACCGAACTGGTGCAGAACCGCGAAACCAAAAAGCCCTTCGATGCCAGCTTGAAGCTCTATATGCAGATACGCCAACAAGCCTTTGAAAATGGGCTGATTTGTTACCCCGTCGGCGGCAATGCCGATGGCGTGAATGGCGATGTGGTGATCTTGGCACCACCTTATAACTCTACTGATGCCGAACTCACCGAGATGGTGGCTAAGATGGCAACAAGCATCAAGCAGGTGTTGGCGAAATCGCTTTGATAGCCATCACTTGAACTTG
>JAGWUY010000259.1 GCA_028868255.1 Alphaproteobacteria bacterium
CAGTCGATATTGCGCAGTTTCCGCAATACGTGGATGCACTCGATGTTGCTCAGCGGGTGAACACGCGCCTTGCCGCACAATTGCGCAGTGATGCCGATCTGACTGCCATTGAGACCGAACAGAAAAAATTCATCGCTGCCGTAAAGAGCATGGATCACTTGGCCATGTCTGAAACCAACAAATCATTTCACATGGCCATCGCGCGGGCTGGTAAAAACCTTCACATGACTGCCTTCTATGAAAAATTGTTGGATGAAGGGCGGCGCATCCTGCACCTGCATTTTGACTATATTGAGCGCACGCATGATGGGCGATTGTTGACCGACGAGCACGAAGCGATGATTGCTGCCATTCGTGCGCGCGATGTTGAGCGGGCTGATCAGTTGGCGCATTTTCATTCGCGGCAGTTGCGCGATAATTTTCTGGATTTTCTGCGCAAGAGTTACGCGTCAGACATCAAGTTTTAAAACAAGCCTTCCTTGAGCTTCACAAAATAATCATCACCCCCCACCTGCCCGCCCTTCAAAGCCACTTCCAATCCATCAAAATTAGCATGGCTGGAGTAGGCCTTGCACAGAGGCGATCCCGGCGTTTGCACCAGTGGAAAGCGCATAGTGAGGGCGTGAATTTCTAGCTCGCCTAATGCGTGGCTTGATGTATCTCCACCCGCAATCACAAGTCGCTTCAAGTGAAACCGCGCGACAAGCGCTTTGGCGATTTGGCCGAGTGATTTTGACAATTGCTCTCGTCCAGCGGGGATGTCTTTAAGCGCATCGCCTTGGTCTGAAGCAGGGCCGGAGGCCGTATAAATCAACGGACTTTTGCCTTGGCCCAAAAGCGTTGCCGCTTCGGCCAACAAGGCTTGATAATTGCCGCGTGCCAAATCCAGTGGATCAGCAGACAGGGCCGTAAAGCCATGCGTGCAGGCATAGGCAATTTGCCGCTCTGTGGTGGGTGATACACTGCCGGAGATTACGAGCAAGCGGTCCACCTTCGGTACGTGAGCAAAATCACTGCGGCGCTGCTTGCGCATGGCTGCCATCAAAGCATATTCAACACCGGATGACCCAACGACAAATGGCAAAGATGCAGGTGGCAAGGCGAGAAGCGCTTCACCCGCAGCTTCTTGGCTGACAGCGTCAAAGACATCAGAGAGATGAACCTGCGCCTTGGTTTGCTTGGCAAGATGGATCAGCACATCGCTTTCATCCATCGGGGTTACCGGGTGAACGCTCATCACTGGGTGGCGATCAATGCGAAAAATCCTGCCTTGGTAGGCCGCAAACAAATGCCCCGCAAACGTGAATCGTTTGATCTGCGGTGCGCCCACAATCAATTCCACCTGTTCTTGATCGAAAATGCGCAAGCCCACATCAATGGCGCGGCCAATGCTGCCCATATGGGGGCTTGAATCAAAAGTGGAGCAAACTTTGTAGTGGCAGAATTTTGCGTCCAGTGATTTGAGCCAGGTGAAAGAAGCGGGCAGATTTTCTTCCATCCATGCCGGTGTTTGGCTGCGGCTGGTGCCGGCCAGACCAATGGCTTCAAATTGCGCAAAGGGGGCAAACTCTTGCGCGCTGGGAGAATGGGTGAACAAGACGGTTGAAACGCCGTGGCAGGTGAGCGCTTCCATCACATCGGTGGAGCCGGTGAAATCATCCCCGTAATAAGTGATCAGCCGCGTCATGCGCCTTTGCCATCAGCGAAGGTGGCGATGGATTGCGCCAGTTCTGTGTGGTGCTTGGCATAGTCCTCAAGTGGCACGCCTTGCACCGCCGCTTCCCACGCCTGCTTCACGGCTTTCACGCCTGCGCCCGCACCGCCGGGGTGAGAGACGATGCCACCGCCGCACAGGTACATCAAATCCACCGTGCGGCCCGTGCGGTCAAAAGTTTCAGGCGCTTGGCCGCCCCATTGGCCAGAGCCGGCCACTGGCAGAGGCTGTTGATGTTGATTGAAAAGAGGTTGCTGCAAAGCTTTGAAAGAACTTACAAAACTCTCGTCAGGTTCCCAGTATTTGACCTTGATGCCATTGATCTGGAATTGATCCACACCAAGCAAGCGCCAGAACTGCTGGTAGACTTTGAAATCCATGCCCAGCCCCGGGTGGCGGGTGAGAATATCCCAGCCATTGCGGTGCGCGTGCAGCACCACTTGCGAGCGCTTGCGCAAAAAGGCCATTGCGCCAAAGCCGATAGAATTAATATTGATCACCGCGCAATTGCCGCCTGCCTTCACCACCAGGTCATGGTTACGCATCATCGTGTCAGGATCGGTCGCTGAGATGCCCCACGCATACATCACTTTCTTGCCAGTCTTTTGTTCATGGTCGAGGATCAGGGGCATGATGGCTTTCACCCGCTCCGCCAAAGGCGAATAGGCAGGCGACATCAGCTTTTCATCGTCCTTCACAAAATCTACATCGGCTTCGATCACCTCTTTCACCAAGGCCGCCGTTTCGTGAGGGCGCAGGCCGAGAGCGGGTTTGACAATGGTTCCGATGATGGGGCGGCCCTGCACACCGGTCAGCTGGCGCGAGCCTGTAATGCCAAATTGCGGGCCGGGCCAGGCCTCGGCAAAGGCGTCGGGCAATTTCATATCGACCACACGGATGCCACTGAAGCCGCGAATGGAGAATACACCGCCAATGGCAACGGTCATTAAGGCGGAAAGATCGGTGCCGATAGCATCAAAAGGAAAGGCAATTTCAGCAAGCGCGCGGTTGAAAGGGCCATTTTCATTGGTGGGAAAAGATGGTGTTGCCGAAAAAGGAAGTGGCGTCACTGACACCACACGCGCAGCGACCCGGTTTTTTAACTCTTCCGTTTCTGCGGCCAGCGGCACGAAGGTGCCTGTCGATTGGTCAGAGGCAATTTTGGCCGCCAGTTTTTCAGGGCTGTCCGGCGTTTCAATCAGGTAAGAGAGTGTGATGACATCACTCATGCCAGAAGGTCTTTCAACACCACAGTATTTTGCGTTTTCGCTGATTGATAAACGGCCTCAACCAGCGCAAAGGTTTTGAGATTGTCTTGGCCTGATGTTGCCGGCTCACGCTTCGCGTTCAGGCAATCAACCCAATGCTGCTCAATCAGGGCTACACTTTCTTGAATGTTGTGCCACGGCTGTGAAGCCCAAGGCAAAAGCGGTGGCGAGACATCTTGATGGCGGGTGCCATTTTCAGTGGTCACGGTGAGGCGGTAACCCTGGCCTAAGCGCAGGCTGCCTTTGGCACCGTCTAGTTCAATCAGCGTCTCGGGGAAGGCTTCGGTTTCCAGTTTGCTGGCATAGGAGCAATCCACCACCGAGGCCACGCCCCTGCCGTGATCCAGCAAGATGGTGGCTACATCCTCGCCCTTGATGTTCGGGTTCACACGATTGATCCGTGCACTGACGTTTAGCACATCACCCAAAAGGAAGCGCGCCACATCGAGCGCATGGATTCCTAAATCCTCAACAATGAAACGCTCTCCCTCTGCCAGATAGGGTTGGCCGGAAAACACATCGTAGGCAGAACGGAACGACACCCGCCCCCAAAACACATTGCCAATTTCGCCTGTATCAATCACCTGTTTCAC
>JAGWUY010000032.1 GCA_028868255.1 Alphaproteobacteria bacterium
ATGGCTCGCTGATGAGCACACCCATTTTGAATGCCCCACAATCGGGCATTCTCGGCATGCACGCCATCAAGGATCGCCCCATTGCCATGAACGGCCAAGTGGTGATCCGCCCGATGATGTATTTAGCACTCAGCTATGACCACCGCATCGTTGATGGCAAAGAAGCCGTGACATTTCTGGTGCGCGTCAAAGAAACATTGGAAGACCCTCAGCGCACTTTGCTGGATTTATAATAACGCGGTAGCGTGAGGATAAAATGTCAAAAGCTTATGTTGTGAATGAATCGGCCCCGCCCCTCGAAGGGTGGGATGATCTTGCGCGCGGCACATGCATGTGGCGGACAATGATCTCAGCCGATGTAGCGCCGACCAATACATTTTCGACCGGTATTGCCTATTTTGCACCCGGGGCTACTCTAGCGCCACATCTGCATAGCCATCCCGAAGTCTACTTTGTTCTTGAAGGCGAGTTGGAAGTAACCATTGCTGGCGTAAAACATTGCGTCACGCCAAATACATCACTTTTTATTCCTGGCAACACCGTACACGAATTGTTCAATGCCGCCTTAGAGCCAGCGCGCTTATATTATTGTTTTGCGACAGATCGCTTCAGCGACGTCGTTTATCAGTTCCCTTATCCGGCCAAGCCGGAACCTGCCCCAAACCAAGGATTGGTTGCATTATGACCTACGACGTCACCATCATCGGCACAGGCCCCGGCGGCTATGTTTGCGCCATTCGTGCCGCACAATTGGGTCTCAAAGTGGCTGTGGTTGAAAAACGCGCCACCCATGGCGGCACTTGCCTGAATGTGGGCTGCATTCCCTCCAAGGCCCTGCTCCACGCGTCTGAACTTTATGCCGAAAGCCAGCACGTTTTCGCCAAGATGGGCATCATCGCCGACACCAAAATTGACTTTCCCCAAATGATGGTCTTCAAGCAAGAAGCCATCGACGGCAACACCAAGGGCATTGATTTTCTGCTGAAGAAAAACAAGGTCGATGTGATCCGGGGCGCAGGCAAAATCGTGGGCGCAGGCAATGTGCAGGTGGGCGATCAACTGATCGAAACCAAAAGCATCATCATCGCCACCGGTTCAGATGTGGCCCAGCTCAAAGGCATCGCCATTGATGAGCAACGCATCGTGTCTTCCACAGGCGCTTTGGAACTGAAAGAAATCCCGAAGACCCTCACCATCATCGGCGCAGGTGTGATTGGCCTTGAACTCGGCTCAGTCTATGCCCGGTTGGGTTCGAAAGTCACGGTCATCGAATATCTTGATCGCATTCTGCCGGGAATGGATGAAGAAGCCGCCAAAGCTTTGCAGCGCCTGCTGATGAAGCAGGGCCTCAGCTTCAAACTGGCGAGCAAAGTCACAGCCGCCAAGGCAACCGCCAGCAACGTGATCTTCACCATTGAACCCGCAGCCGGCGGCACGCCCGAAAACATGGAAGCCGATATTCTGTTGGTCGCCACTGGCCGCGTGCCTTACACTGAAGGGTTGGGTTGTGAGGAAGCTGGTATTGCGCGGGATGCACGAGGCCGCATCGAAGTGGGCGACCACTACAACACCAACATCCCCGGTATCTATGCCATTGGCGACGTAATCAAAGGCCCCATGCTGGCCCACAAAGCTGAGGATGAGGGCGTGGCCCTGGCCGAAATTCTGGCAGGCCAGTCAGGCCATGTGAATTATGATGTGATCCCCGGTGTCGTCTATACAAACCCGGAATTGGCCTCTGTTGGCAAGACGGAAGAGGAATTAAAATCAGCCGGTGTTAACTATAAGGTGGGGAAATTCCTGTTTCTCGCCAATGGCCGCGCCAAAGCGAACCAGACCACAGATGGCTTCGTCAAAATTCTAGCCGATGCAAAGACTGACCGCGTGCTGGGCGCCCATATAGTGGGGCCGCAAGCTGGTGAGTTGATCCACGAGGTTGCCGTCTTGATGGAATTTGGCGGATCGGCCGAAGATTTAGCCCGCACCTGTCATGCCCACCCCACTTTGGCGGAAGCCGTTAAGGAAGCGGCAATGGCTGTTGCAGGGCGCGCCATTCACGCTTAACACAACAAAACACATAAAATTTGAACAATTGGCTTAAAGCCGTTTCAAAGCCTGTCTGTCATAGTGTCGCAATAGGGGACTGGACAAAATGACAGAACATAAAAAAGACATCGACATTCTCATCCTTGATGATGATGTAGACCTGCTGACCAGTGTGGCGGAGTTGCTGGCCGACTGCGGTTACAAAGTGAAGGGCTTTGCAGATCCGGAAAGCGCCGTTGAGTTTGCCGTAGACCAAACCTTTGCACTTGGCCTGTTTGATTTCCGTTTGGGCAGCCTAAAAAATGGCCTCGATGTGGTGGAAACCCTGCAAATCATGGGCGCCAAATCTGAATTCGTGATGGTGACCGCCGATGTTGAGCGTTCAACCCAGCTGCGCGCCGCCAACCTCAAAGTCTTTGAATTCATGCGCAAGCCTGTGCAGCCGCAAGAGCTGATTGACACCGTGACACGCGCCATGGATTTAGCTGATCGCAAAGCCGCCTAATCACAAGCCCGTAGTGGGCCTTGGCCTGCTGCCATCCTCAAACCTGTTGAACTTGAATGGCGTTGGATCAACACAGGGGGCCTCCCCCGTGACGATCTGCGCCATTAATTTTCCTGCCCCCGGCCCAATCCCAAAGCCATGGCCCGAAAATCCAGAGGCCATAAACAAGCCTGGAATCTTTGCAAGTGCGTCAATCACCGGCACAGCATCTGGCGTGGCATCGATCACCCCACCCCAGCGTTCGGCGCTCTTAAAGGGCGCAAAAGCAGGAAAGGCCTTTTTCAGCGCCGCCTCGGCATCATCCAAAATCCAGTGAATGGGCTCGGGGTCCAAAATGCGCACTTGCTCAAAAGGCGAAACCTCATCCAACGCCCAGCGCCGCGCCAGCCTTGCCTCAGCCACAAAGCGTTGGCCTAAACGCAGCTTCAGCCCTTTATGATCGAGCATGAAGATCGGCAGGAACTTTGTGAACAGGCGCAATGTGTCCGGCACAATATCGGCGACCGAGAAATGATTATGCGTCACCGTATAGCAGCCATCTTTCCGCTTGCGGGCCGTAAACGTGTTGCCTGAAAATGTGGTGGTGTGGCCCACATCGATGGGCGTGGTGCGCATCACCGAATTCACAACGCCAAGTTGTGGAAAATTGATACTGTGATTGAACAGAAACCGCCGCGACCAATAGCCCGCCGCCAGCACCACCGTGTCGGTTGTGATCACGCCGCGTTCCGTCACTACGGCACTCACGCGACCCGCTGATGTTTCAAGCCCGCGTGCGGCGCACTGGGTAAAGATTTGCCCGCCCGTTGCCTGCAAGCCCCGCGCCATAGCTGGAACGGCCAGAAAAGGCTCAGCCCGACAATCATTGGCGGTATACATCGCCCCCTTCCAATTGATCATGGAGCCAGGCAACAACTTATCCACTTCTTCTGAACCAATCAGCTTTGTGGCGAGGCCATAAGGCACCGCATTTTCGCGAACCCATTTTTCCTTCTCAGCCATCTGCGCATCAGTTTCGGCCAGATAGGCGATGCCGCATTGGCGAAAACCAGTTTCGCCATGCACCCGCGCATTCATGCCATGCCACAGCTTCAGGGATTCCAGCACCAGTGGAATCTCGCGGGAGTCACGCCCCATCTGGCGCACCCAGCCCCAGTTGCGTGAGGATTGTTCAGCCGCCACCTCACCCTTTTCAACAACCACCACAGAATGTCCGCGCTCGCGCAGCTCCAGCGCTGTAGCAATGCCAGCAATGCCAGCGCCAATCACCACCACATCAGCATGGGGCGGCAAGTTTTCATTGGGGGTGATATGTTCAATCTGAGGCATGGGCAAAGCCTATGCCAAAGCGACAAAAAGCTCAACTGCGCACAAAGGCTTTGCGATATTGTTCCAACAGATGCGACTTGTTCACCTCAGTATAGATCTGGGTGCTGGAAAGTGACGCATGGCCCAGCAAATCCTGGATCACGCGCAAATCAGCCCCATTGCCCAAAAGATGAGAAGCAAAACTGTGGCGAAGGGCATGGGGCGTGGCACTGTCGGGCAGGTTCAACGCCCCGCGCATCCGCTCCATCAGCAATTGAATAATGCGCGGAGAAAGCGGCCCACCCTTTTCCCCGCGAAACAGGGCCTCGCCCGGCGCGAGCACCAGCGGGCAAAGGTCTTGATAGGCGGCAACAGCTTCCACCGCCACTTGCACCATGGGCACCAACCGTGTCTTGCCGCCCTTGCCGATGATTACCAAAGGGTTGGATTTCACTTGCTTGGGGGTTAAACTCAAGGCCTCGGAAATGCGTAAGCCGCAGGCATAAAGCAGCGTCAGCACGGCTGCATCTCGCGCCTTCACCCACGGCTCATCATGCCCCAGCACTTCTGCTGCGGCCACTTCACGCGCCGCCTTCTCTGGCAGGGGCCGTGGGATCGAATGGGCAATCTTGGGTGAGCGAACCGCCGCCAGCGCCGCACATTTGAAAATGCCATTCCGCTCCGCAAAGCGAAACAGCGAGCGCACCGCTGAAAGTTGCCGCGCCAATGAGCGGCTTTGAATGCCGTCACTGCGCCGCTTGGCCATGAAACTGCGAAAATCAGATGCGGTAAGCCCCGCCAAATCCCGAACTGCCGCGGCCCCGCCCAAATGCTCCTGCAGGAACAAACCAAACTGGTCCACATCATGCGCATAGGCTTCCAGCGTCTTGGGCGACATGCGGCGCTCAGATTTAAGGGCCGCCAGCCAGCGCGTCACAACACCGCCAGCATCCCGCGCCAATCCAAACTGCAAAACCTGATCCATGCGCCAAACCTAAGGCGCAAAGATTGATCAGCGCTTAAAGCTCATACAATCGTCTGCCCGGTCTTTTTCCAATCCGCCAGAAATTGCTCAATCCCCTTGTCGGTGAGCGGATGCTTGACCAGACTTTTCAACACCGACGCAGGTGCCGTGGCGTAATCTGCCCCAATCAGGGCCGCTTCCTTGATGTGATTGGCTGAGCGGATCGAGGCCGCCAGAATATTCGTATCATAATCATAATTGTCATAGATCTGGCGGATTTCTGAAATCAGCGCCATGCCATCCAGGTGAATGTCATCCAAGCGGCCAATGAAGGGTGAAATAAAAGTCGCCCCCGCCTTGGCCGCCAGCAAAGCCTGATTGGGGCTAAAGCACAACGTCACATTCACCATGGTGCCCTCGCCCGAAAGCGCGCGGCAAGCTTTCAGACCATCAAGCGTCAGCGGCACTTTAACGGCCACATTCTTGGCAATCTTGCGCAGCACATTGGCCTCTTTCATCATGCCATCAAAATCAAGCGCGGCCACCTCAGCGCTCACCGGGCCTTCAACGAAAGAGCAAATCTCTTTGATCACCTCGAGAAAGGGGCGGCCCGTTTTGGCAATCAGCGAGGGATTGGTCGTCACACCATCCAGCAGACCCAAAGCCTGCAACTCACGGATTTCAGCAACATCGCCAGTATCAGCAAAAAATTTCATCGGTCATCTCCTTTAAAAAAGTTCTTCGAGTTTCTGTTTGATCATCTGAACGGAGCGATCGCCAAGGGCTTTGCCGTCCAGATGGCTGGCCTGTGTGACAAGACGCAAACTGTTGGTGAGGAATAGAGCGTCAGCGCTGTGCACATCCTCAAGCGTCACCACGGCCTCGCGTGCCTTAAACGCCCCCAGAATCTTGCCGCGTGCAATACCAGGTAGAATGCCTTGATCCTGTTGCGGTGTCAGCAGCACGCCATCTTTCAGCACAAACACATTGCCCACGGTGGAACAGGCCACATGACCATGTGTATTCAGCATCAGCGCATCATCGGCCTTTCCCACCACCTCACGCGCTGCTGCTATCGCATCAATGTATGACAAGGTTTTCAGCCTGCAAGACGGAGCCGATTCATTGCGCCGAATTAAAGATGTTGCCAGCCTAACAGATTTAGGAAAGGTTGAAGGGTCAAAAGGCGTCAAGGAAAAAAGCAGGCTGGGCGCTTGTGTCGGCGCCGCAAGTCCGCGCACTGTCACACCGCGTGTCACCGTGATCCGCAAAATTTCATGCGGCGCTTTTGATCCCTGCAACACCCGCGCAAGGCCGAGACCAAAAATATCCGCCTCCACCTCCATGCCCAGTTCCGCGCAAGCCTCACTGAGGCGGTGTAAATGCTCATCCAGCCAAATAGCGCGACCATTCCGCACTGCAATGGTTTCAAACAGCCCATCCCCCAGCATCAAACCACGATCAGTGGAGGCCAGTGCAATCGGCCCCTGCACCACCTCACCATTGAACCACACAATGCTCATGCCACCACCCTCAGGAAATTACGCAGCATGTCATAGCCATGCTCTGTCAGGATGGATTCCGGATGGAATTGCACGCCAAATGTGGGGTGATACCGATGTTGAAGGCCCATGATCTCACCATCATCACTGCGCGCCGTCACGTCAAGCACCGTGCCCTCTACTTGGTCGACAATCAGCGAGTGATAGCGCCCGGCAGAAAATTTTTGTGGCAGCCCCTCAAACACGCCCGTCCCAGCATGATCAATCTCAGAACTATCCCCATGCATCGGCCGCCGCGCCCGCTTGACCACGCCGCCAAACACCGCCCCCATCACCTGATGGCCCAGACAAATGCCAAGAATGGGCAGTTTGCCCGAATAATCCCGCATGATCTGCATCGAAGCCCCCGCCTCATGCGGCGTGCAAGGACCGGGAGATATTACAATTGCTTTGGCTTTCAAATCGCGCGCTGTCACTTCATCATTGCGCACCACGCGCGTGGAGGCGCCTAATTCCTCGAAATACCGCGCCACATTGAAGACAAAACTGTCATAATTATCGATGATCAGGATCATGGGGAAAACGCCTCCATGATGCGTTTGATCTTGGTCAGGCTTTCTTCATATTCGGCGGCGGGTTGCGACCGCGCCGTAATGCCACCACCGCCCTGCACATAGGCTTTGCCACCAGAAAACAATGCGGTGCGAATGGCTATGTTGAAATCACATGCGCCATTGAATCCGAAATAGCCGATCGCCCCGCAATACACTCCGCGCGCTTGCGCCTCCAATTCCGCGATGATTTCCATCGCGCGGATTTTGGGTGCGCCCGTGATCGAACCACCGGGGAAAATCGCCCGCAATAAATCCGTTTGCGAAATCCCATCCCGCAACGCCCCTGTCACCACCGAAACCAGATGATGCACATTGGCGTAGGATTCCAAACCACACAGCACTGGCACATGCACTGTGCCGGGCCTGGCAATGCGCGAAATGTCATTGCGCAAGAGATCCACAATCATCACATTCTCGGCGCAGTCTTTGCGGCTGGCTTGCAACTCCTGCATCAATTCAGCATCGCGTGCTGGGTTGAGGTCGCGTTTACGTGTACCCTTGATTGGACGCGCTTCAACCTCTGTGCCATCACTCTTGATCAGACGTTCGGGAGAGGATGATGCAATCTGCACGTCACCATAGTCCAGAAAGGCTGCAAAAGTGGCGGGATTTTTGTCGCGCAATTTGCGGAACAGAGCGAAAGCATCAAAGCCATCTGGAATCGCCGCCGAAAAACACTGCGTGATATTGGCCTGAAAAATATCCCCCGCCAGAATATATTCAACCGTCTTGGCAATCGCCGCTTCATAGGCCGCGCGCGTGAAATTGGACTGCCAGCCTTCAATAGCAGCAGCCCCCAGTGGCGCGGCCTTGCCCCGCAGAAATTTCTCCAATGCAGCTGCACAATCCGCATCAGAAGAAACAATCCACGCCTTCTCCTGCAAATGATCAAAGCTCACCACCGTATCATACCGATGCAAGATGAGATCAGGGCAGAGCGGCTCAAAATCTGGCAGCTTGGAATGGGCCTCTAGTGACTTGCCAAACTCATAAGAAATATAACCCGCCCATCCGCCTTGAAATGGCGGCAAGCCCTGCATAGTGTGCTTCCGCTCTTCACTCAGCAAGCGCTGCAACATCACCAGCGGCGGCTTATCCTGTGCAACACCATCCAGAAATGCCACGTCGCGCTCCACCCGCAGCGTGTGCGAAGGATTGCATGCCAGAAATGAATAGCGCCCCAAATGCTCATGCCGCATCACACTCTCAAGCAAAGTCACATGGCGCTGGCCCTTCAGTCGGCCAGCCAGAAGTGTAGGCTCCAGATAGAGCGTCTCTTGCGCAACAATGTTCGGCGCTATGGCTGGCTGATCAGACATGGGCTTCCCATATAGGGCTGGCAGGCCTCCGCTTCAAAGTCTATTCAGACGATATGTCCACCGATTCCGCCCCCCTTTCGCAGGTCTTGGCCGATGTGCTGCTGCCCTTGGCGCTGCCACAAGCCTATTCCTACCGCGTGCCGGAAGGCCTGACGCTGCAAGCGGGGGATTATGTGGCCGTGCCTTTGGGCCCGCGCCAGATAATTGGTGTGGTATGGGAAATGCGGCCAGCCTTCCCCACCAACATGAAATTGCGCGATGTGATCCAGCGTTTTGACATGGTGCCGATGAGTGAGACTCACCGCAAATTCATTGAGTGGCTGGCCAACTATTATCTCGAACCCGCGGGCAATGTGCTGCGCATGGCATTGCGCGTGCCCGCCGTGTTTGAAGAAGCAAAACAAAATATTGCCTATCGTGCGGGCCCTGAAAGGCCAGCCAAGCTCACCCCCCAGCGCCAACGTGTGTTGGAAGTGGCAACCCAGGGCTTTGCCATGCGCGCATCGGAATTGGCGGATGCAGCAGGCGTGGGCGTAAGCGTGGTAAAAGCACTTGCCAAGACAGGCGCACTGGAAGAGGTGGCCCTGCCCGCCCACCGGGCCTTCCGAGAACCCGATCTCAATGCCGGTGGTCATAGCCTGAACAAGGATCAGGCCATAGCCGCCGCAACGCTCCGCCAAGTTGTTGCTGCCCGTATGCACAAAGTGATGTTGCTGGATGGTGTCACAGGCTCAGGCAAGACTGAGGTTTATTTTGAGGCCATGGCGGCAGCACTGGCAGGCGGGAAGCAAGTGCTCCTGTTATTGCCTGAAATTGCCCTCACCGCCACATTCATCGCCCGTGTTGAAAACCGCTTTGGCTGTGAACCTGCGCAGTGGCATTCGGATTTGAAAGCTCGCGAGCGTGAACGGGTCTGGCGTGGTGTCGCTGAAGGCAAGGCCAAGATTGTTGTGGGCGCGCGCTCAGCCCTGTTTCTGCCCTGGGCGAAGCTTGGCCTCATCGTGGTCGATGAAGAGCATGAGAACGCGTACAAGCAAGATGAAGGCGTGCCTTATCATGCGCGCGATATGGCGGTGCTTTATGGTTCCGTAGGCAAATTTCCCGTGGTTCTGTCTTCCGCCACGCCATCGCTCGAATCCCTGCTCAATGTTGATCGTGAACGCTATGGCATCGTCAAACTGAAAGACCGTCATGGCCGCCCCGAATTGCCTGAAGTGACACGCATCGACATGACGCGTGAGAAAATCGAAAGCGGCACTTGGCTGTCCCAACCCTTAACCGATGCTGTCACCCAAACCTTGAAAGACGGTGATCAAGCGCTGCTGTTTTTGAACCGCCGAGGCTTTGCTCCCCTTACCCTGTGCCGCAGCTGCGGCCACCGCCTGCATTGCCCGCATTGTGCGGCCGCCATGGTGGAACACCGCTTCAAGAAGATTCTGATGTGCCATCATTGCGGCCATAAGGAACCCGTGCCTAAAGCCTGCCCCGAATGTGGCACTGAGGGGGATATGGTGCCTGTGGGGCCCGGCATTGAGCGGCTGGCGGAAGAGGCCGTGCGCAAGTTTCCCGAAGCGCGCATTGCCATTCTGTCGAGCGATCTTTCTCGCGGGCAAATGCTGCGCGATACATTGCGGGATGTAGAAAATGGTGATGTTAATCTTGTGATCGGCACCCAGTTGGTGGCCAAAGGCCACCACTTCCCGCATCTCACGCTTGTGGGTGTTGTCGATACCGATCTGGTGTTGGAATCGTCCGATCCGCGCGCAGGCGAGCGCACTTGGGCTTTGCTGGCGCAGGTGGCGGGCCGTGCAGGCCGTGGGGCCAAACCTGGCAAGGCCATGGTGCAAACCTATGTACCACAGCACCCTTTGATGCAGGCATTGCTAAAGGGGGATCGTGATACCTATCTCAACATGGAAAAAGTCGTGCGCGAGAATGCCGGCCTGCCGCCACATGGCCGTTTGGCGGCCTTGGTCATTTCAGGAAAAGACGCAAGCGAAACCGAACGTTTCGCCCGCTTCATCGCAAACGCGGCCCCATTGGCCGAAGGCATCACCGTGCTGGGGCCAGCACCCGCCCCGATTGCCATGGTGCGCGGCCGCACACGGTGGCGTCTGCTGGTGAAGGCCAAACGTGATGTGAATATTCAAAGCTTCCTGCGGGAGTGGTTGCGTGAGGTAAAACCCAAGGGCTCACTGGCCTTGAGCATTGATGTCGATCCATACAACTTTCTCTAACGTCCTCGCCCATCTGGGCGGGAAACGACGATCAAGAGAACCGCCACTCAATGCGGTTCCGGTAAGCCTCACCGGGCCGCAAGATTGAAGATGGAAAATTGGGGTGGTTGGGCGCATCCGGCACATTTTGCGGTTCAATGGCAATCGCCTGATGCTGTTTCAGCCCCTTGCCCTTGCCCGGCAATTTGTCACTCCAATGAATGGCCGTATAAAACTGAATGGCGCACTCGCTGGACCACACTTCCATCTGCCGCCCCGAAGCAGGGTCACGCTGGGTCAGCACATGTTTCAAGGCCCCGCGAGGTCCATCCATCACAAAACAATGGTCATAGGCGCGGGCCACGGGCCGCAGCGTACGAAAATCAAATTCAGTATCCGCCACGTCAGTCATATCCCCATTGGGCAACAGGTTTTCATTGGTCACCAAACGGCGCGACGCATTCATCATCACCTCTTGAGAGAAGGCTGCATCTTTGCCAGCGGCTTGCCCCGCCAAATTCCAATAGGCGTGATTGGTCAGGTTAATTGCCGTGGGCTTTGTTGTGGTGGCGGTGAGTTCAGCCCACAAAGTGGTGCCGGAAACACCATAAACCGCCTTGGTTTTCAACTCGCCAGGAAAGCCCTGATCACCATCCGGGCTGGTGAGATCAAACTCAACCTCGCTTGCTCCTGCCTTGGCCCCCCATATCAGGCTGCCAAAGCCTTTGGGCCCGCCATGAAGCTGGAAACCATCCCGGTTCGGCACCAATTTTACAATCTCTCCATCCAGCGGAAATTGCGCACCAGAAATGCGCCCCGCATGACGCCCGCAGGTGACGCCAGCTGAATTATCCCATGTGGCATGGTCTTCGTTCAGCGGTGTTCCAAACACCACATCCACCCCGTCCACCTCAAGTCCAATCAGGCGCGCACCATAAGTCGAGAAAGTGGCTTTGAGCGCCGAAGATGAAATGCTGTGCATCAGTGATTATCCCGAGGAATACCTTGTGTCTTGGCCACGCGCTGGAACTTTGTTGAACCCTTGATGATCATGCCATTGGCCAATTGTTCTGTCGTGTTGCGGAAAATTTCTTGCCATGGTGTTTGCGATGGCGGCACCTTGTAGCCACCAGAGGCTTCAAGTGCAGCCCGCCGCTTGGCAATCTCATCATCCGAGATCAGCATGTTGCACGCGCCCGTATTCAGGTCGATGCGCACCTTATCGCCATTTTTGAGAATCGCCAAACCACCACCAGCCGCCGCTTCAGGCGAGGCATTCAAGATCGAAGGCGAGCCAGACGTGCCGGATTGCCGCCCATCACCTACGCAAGGAAGTGACCGCACGCCTTTTTCAAGCAAATAGGTTGGGGCTCGCATATTTACGACTTCCGCAGCGCCGGGATAGCCCAAGGGGCCAACTCCGCGAATAAACAGAATGGTATTCTCATCCACATCCAGTTTCGGATTGTCGATATTGGCGTGATAATCTTCAGGCCCATCAAACACGATGGCCTTGGCTTCAAAGGCATTGGGGTCTTTCGGGTTCGACAGATAACGTATGCGGAACTCCTCTGAGATCACCGAAGTCTTCATAATGGCTGAGTCAAACAAATTGCCATGCAGCATTTTAAAGCCGGCGTCTTTCTTGATCGGGTCGTTAAAAGCGCGGATCACCTTGCGGTTCCATGTAAATTTGCCTTTGCAGTTTTCTCCCACGGTCTTGCCATTGGCGGTGATTACATCTTCATGAATTTTCCCCGCCGAAATCAACTCAGCCACTACAGCAGGCACACCCCCAGCGCGGTGATAGTCTTCGCCCAGATATTCGCCCGCCGGCTGCATGTTGACCAGCAATGGTAAGTCATGCCCATGCTTTTCCCAGTCAATCACATCAAGCTCAACACCTAAGTGCCGCGCAATCGCGTTCAAATGATTGGGCGCATTGGTGGAGCCACCAATGGCGGTGTTGACAGCAATCGCGTTTTCAAAGGCCTTGCGCGTCATGATTTTGGAGGGTGTCAAATCTTCGCGCACCATCTCCACAATGCGTTTTCCGGTTTCATAGGCCATCTGCCCGCGCTCGCGGTAAGGGGCCGGAATCGCCGCATTGCCGGGCAGCGTCATCCCTAAGGCTTCGGCCAGAGAGTTCATCGTGGTCGCTGTGCCCATGGTGTTACAATAGCCCGCAGAAGGCGCAGATGAGGCCACAAGTTCCACAAAGCCATCATAATCAATTTCACCCGTGGCCAGCTTTTCACGCGCCAGCCACACAATGGTGCCAGAGCCTGTGCGCTGGCCTTGATAGTCGCCATTCAGCATCGGGCCGGAAGAAAGCGCAATCGCCGGAATATCGACCGTTGCTGCCGCCATCAAACAGGCCGGCGTGGTTTTATCGCAGCCCACCGTCAGCACCACACCATCCAGCGGATAGCCATAAAGCACTTCCACCAGCGATAGATAAGCCAGGTTGCGATCGAGCGATGCGGTTGGGCGCTTGCCCGTTTCCTGTATGGGATGGATCGGAAATTCAAGCGGCACACCACCTGCGGCAATAATGCCATCACGAATGCGCTTGGCATTCTCAACATGGCTGCGGTTGCAAGGGCTGAGGTCAGAGCCCGTCTGCGCAATGCCGATAATCGGCTTGGCCCCCTGCAACTCGCCGCGCGTGAAGCCATAGTTCAAATAGCGCTCCAGATAGAGCGCCGTCATGTCGGCATTGGCGGGATTGTCAAACCAGTTCTGCGAGCGCAGGGTAAGTGTCTTGCTGGGTGTTTTGCTCATGGTAATGTGGCCTCATCTTATTGTATGACAATATCTAATGCCGTGCGTGCCGTCCAGCGATTATCAGGTGGCGACCAGCAGAATCTCTCAGCCCAACAAAAACTTTGACCAAATGGACAAACTCGGTTAGCGTTTATTGCAAATTACGTGGAGGGAACGATGGCAAAAGCCGCTGACATCCAGTCCAAAAGGTTGAGCAAGCAACAACTTGCCACTAATTTCGGGGACTTGCATCCACCCCTGTCTGACCATGAGGCTTTGGTTGAATCAGACCGCTGTTACTTTTGCCATGATGCCCCCTGCATGACGGCTTGCCCGACCACAATTGATATTCCGCTTTTCATCCGTGAAATTCAGGCAGGTCACCCCAAATCTGCTGCTAAAACGATCTTCAACCAGAATATTCTGGGCGGCATGTGCGCACGCGTCTGCCCCACAGAAACCCTGTGTGAAGAAGCCTGCGTGCGCCAAGCAGCGGAAGGGAAACCTGTGAAGATCGGCCTGTTGCAACGCTATGCGACAGACCAAGCGATGAGCGAAAAACACCCCTTCACCCGCGCTAAAGCGACCGGCAAAAAAGTGGCTGTGGTTGGCGCTGGTCCGGCGGGCCTCGCTTGTGCGCACCGTCTGGCCATGCATGGCCATACTGTCACTATTTTTGAGGCCCGTAAGAAATCAGGCGGCCTCAATGAATATGGCATCGCTGCTTACAAAGCCGTTGATAGCTTCGCCGCCAAGGAAGTGGAGTTCGTTTTGTCCATCGGCGGCATCAAGGTGGAACATGGCCAAGCCCTCGGCAAGAAGCTGAAACTTGCACAATTGCAAAAAGATTTTGACGCCGTGTTTTTGGGCCTTGGCCTTGCGGGTGTGAATGATCTGGGTCTTAAGAATGATGACCTACCTGGCATTGAAGATGCAGTGGATTACATTGCCGAACTGCGCCAAGCCTCAGACCTCTCCAAACTGAAAGTGGGACGCAATGTGGTGGTGATCGGCGGCGGCATGACCGCCATTGATATCGCCGTGCAATCCAAATTGCTCGGTGCCGAAAATGTGACCATTCTTTATCGCCGTGGCGCTGCCCACATGAAAGCTAGCCCCTTTGAACAGGACTTGGCACAAACCAAGGGTGTTTTGATTAAGCACTGGGTGGCTCCGAAAAAAGTGCTGGTCAAGGCAGGCAAGGCCGTAGGTCTGAAATGTGAATACACCACCGAGAAAGCAAAGAAACTGGTAGGCACGGGTGAAACTTTTGACATCCCCGCTGATATGATTTTCAAAGCCATCGGCCAAACCTATGCAGACGCAGCAACAGGGGCTTTGAAACTCGAGCAAGGTCGCATCAAGGTGGATGCAGAAAAGCGCACCTCGATCACAGGCATTTGGGCTGGCGGTGATTGCATAGCTGGCGGCAAGGATTTGACCGTGGCTTCCGTTGATGATGGTCGCCGCGCTGCTGAATCCATCCACTCATACTTGTCCGCGTAAGGAAAAATCATGGCAGACCTTCGCTCCAATTTTATCGGCATCAAATCCCCCAATCCCTTCTGGCTGGCTTCAGCCCCGCCCACGGATAAGGAATACAACGTGGTGCGCGCCTTCAAGGCGGGCTGGGGCGGTGTGGTGTGGAAAACCCTTGGCGAAGACGGCCCTCCCGTCGTCAACGTCAACGGCCCGCGCTATGGCGCAATCCATGGCGCGGACCGGCGCCTCTTGGGGCTAAACAACATTGAACTGATCACCGATCGACCTCTGCACATCAATTTGCAGGAAATCAAAAAGGTTAAGCGCGAATGGAAAGACCGTGCCCTTGTTGTTTCCCTCATGGTGCCGTGCGAGGAGACACCATGGAAGAAAATACTCAAGGAAGTGGAAGATACCGAATGTGATGGCGTGGAACTGAATTTCGGTTGCCCGCACGGCATGTCAGAGCGCGGCATGGGCGCTGCCGTGGGTCAGGTGCCAGAATATATTGAAATGGTGGCGCGCTGGTGCAAGCAGCATTCGCGCCTGCCGGTGATTGTGAAGCTCACCCCCAACATCACTGACATCAGAAAACCCGCCCAGGCTGCCTTTCGCGGGGGTGCGGATGCGGTGTCCCTGATCAACACCATCAACTCCATCACCCATGTGGATTTGGATTCTTTCTCGCCTATGCCGTCGATTGATGGCAAGGGATCGCATGGTGGCTATTGTGGTCCCGCCGTTAAACCCATTGCGCTCAGCATGGTGTCTGAAATTGCCCGCGATAAAGTGACCCACGGCAAACCCATTTCCGCCATTGGCGGCATCACCACTTGGCGTGATGCGGCTGAATTCATCGCCATGTCGGCGGGCAATGTGCAGGTCTGCACCGCTGCCATGACTTATGGCTTTAAGATCGTGGATGAAATGACGGCAGGCCTCGCCCGCTGGATGGATGAGAAAGGCTATTCAACGATTGAGGAGTTCCGCGGCCGCGCCGTACCTAATGTCACCGATTGGCAATTCCTCAATCTTAACTACATTGCCAAAGCCAAGATCGATCAGGACGCCTGCATCAAATGTGGCCGTTGCTATGCCGCTTGCGAGGACACTTCACATCAGGCCATTATGAAAGAAAAAGACGGCAAGCGCCATTTTGAAGTGATGGACAATGAATGCGTGGCCTGCAACCTGTGCGTGGAAGTCTGCCCCGTCGAAAATTGCATCACCATGGTGCAGCAAACTTCAGGCACTGATGCCCGCACTGGCAAGAAAATTAGCAAGGATTATGCCAATTGGACCCAGCACCCCAACAATCCGATGAGTGTGAAGGCCGCAGAATAGTTTGATGACATCTTGATTTACATCAAAGCATCCTCATGTTGGAAGGAGCAGTCTTAGCTCCAACATGGAGGACGATCATGGCCTACAAAACCATTCTGCTCTGTCTCAACGAAATCGAACGTGTGCCCCAACTCATCGCCGCAGCACGGCAACTGGGCGTGAAATTCAACGCTCATATTGCCGGTCTTTATGTGATCCCTGGTGTGCGCATGTTTCCCACCGATGGCTATGGCGCTCCCATGGCGGTTTATGAAGGGGCACAGACCTATTTTAAGGATCAATTGCCAAAAATCCGCGAGGCCTTTGAACACGCTATGACCGAAGATAAAATCAGCTTTGATTTGCGCGTGGTCAATGCCACTCAACCGATCATTGCAACTGACGTTCTGGACCATTGCTACAGTGCTGATCTGGTTGTGGTCTCCTCCGGCGACCGCAAGGCCGATGCCAATATCGAAAATGATTTTGTCGAGCAGATTGTTCTGGCTGCTGGCAGGCCAGTGTTGCTGTTACCCTTCAAAGGTAAAACCGAAATCAATTTTGATGATGTGATGTTGAGCTGGAACAACTCGCGCGAAAGCGCCAGAGCCGCCTTTGATGCGCTTGCTTTTATGCAGCGCGCCAAGCGCACCAAGATTGCCATTGTTGATGCCTCGCAACGCGGCCAGATGGAGGGGGCCAATATTGCCGAAACCATGGATCGCAATGGCGTGAAGTGCGAGATCGTCAATGTGGTTTCAACGGGCAGCAATGTAGGCGAAACTCTTTTGCGCACTGCCCATGAGCAAGGCTCAGGCCTATTAATCCTTGGCGCCTATGGCCACACGCGGCTAACTGAATGGGTCTTTGGCGGAGCCACGCGCCATGTTCTGCGCCACTTCAACTTGCCCATTCTGATGTCACATTGAATTCAAAGTTTTTGTAGCTCAGTGTTCCAACTTGTCTGCCACTCTGCCGACCATCGGCGGGGTGGTTGACTCCGTCGAGCACAGCCACTTCAGCAAAATCAAACGGTGAAACACCATCAAGGCACGCAACATTCACTCCGAACTCATCAGGCTTTGAACGTCGTTGGTGATGGGTG
>JAGWUY010000260.1 GCA_028868255.1 Alphaproteobacteria bacterium
AGACGCCTATTTGGATTTGGCCATGACTTATGAGATGGAAAATGGGCTTTCGCTAGCGGGTTTTTTGCACTGGTTCAATGCAGGTGAGACGGATGTCAAACGTGAGATGGACAAAAACGCTGGTGAAGTGCGTATTATGACGGTTCATGCCGCCAAGGGTTTGGAAGGCAATATTGTTTTTCTGCCCGATGCTGCAAGCCTGCCGCGTGGGCGCTCCGCAAGTCGATTGCTGAAAATAGAAACGCAGAATCGGGGCCTAGGCCTGCCTTTGTGGAACCTCTCGGGCCTGACCAGTAGTCCGGCCTTGGAGTTGGTATTGGCTAACAACCAAGCCAAAATAGATGCGGAGCGCAACCGATTGCTTTATGTCGCCATGACCCGCGCCCGTGACGAGCTCTATATTTGCGGAGCAAAGTCAAAATCCCGCGAAATACCAAAAACCTGTTGGTACGCCTTGGTCGAGCCGATCTTGGGTGTCACTGAACCATCTGTGTATCTCTCCGATGCACAGAACCTTGGAGTTCAGCAAACCAAGGAGGCATTCACACTTCCGTCATGGATACTGCATCCGGCCAAGTCAGAATCAGCGATAGAAAGCCAGACTGTGACCCACGCTTTAAAGGCCAAGACTTTGGCCAACACACCGGAAATGCAGCGCGGAACAGCGATTCATGCGATTTTGCAAGCTCTTCCTAGGCTTGCGCCAAATAGGCGCCGCGCCTTTGCGTCCGTGAAAGCGAAACAACACGGTCTGGATGAAGCTGATGTTTTAAACTTGGTCGATCTGCTTGCGCGGCCAGAGCTCACTGCATTTCTGGGGTCGGACAGCATGTCGGAGGTCGAAATTTGCGGAACGCTGGAAAATGGCAAGACGATGACCGGACGCCTGGATCGTATTGTCATAGAGCCCACTCAAATATTGTTGCTGGACTTTAAAACGGATGTGAATGTACCATCGAAAACGTCAGAAGATCATGTCTATTTGAGACAAATGCAGATGTATAGCCAATTGATGCGCGAAGCTTATCCCACGCACAAGATCAAGGCAGCCTTGCTGTGGACGCAGACCGGAAAATTAGAGTGGCTTTTTCAATAGCGGAACCCTTTCCCTCCCTTCTGACATCATCAGAACTTGAATCCAGCCACCTTGACCTGAGGTCAGATCATCACTACCTCTGTGCCAGATAGTTGATTTGGAGAATGCACAATGTCCACCCACAAGGTCACCGATGCCAGTTTTGAAGCTGATGTTTTGAATTCCAAGACTCCAGTGGTTGTAGATTTCTGGGCCGAATGGTGCGGACCATGCAAAATGATTGGCCCGTCACTGGAAGAAATTGCCAATGAGCTGGGTACCAAGGCCAAGATTGTGAAGCTCAACATCGATGAAAATGGCAATACTCCTGCCAAATTTGGCGTGCGTGGCATTCCAACATTGATGGTGTTTAAAGATGGCAAGCTTGCTGCCACAAAAGTGGGCGCATTGCCAAAGTCCCAACTGAAAAGCTGGATTGAATCTTCAATTTAGCGTTTTCGCCTTTTGGCGAAAAGCACGTTAACGTTTCGCGGCCCCGCTGAGTGCTGACATGGTTTCACCATTCTGCGCAGCTAAAACATGGCCAGCAAGGTAAAGTGAACCGCAAATGACAATGCGTGGAGCAGGGTGCAACGATGCAGCCTGCTCCAATGCATTTTGGAGCGATGATGCTGACCTTGCTTCAACACCGTATTGGTGCGCAATCGCTGCAAGGTCTTGTGCCGCAATGGTGTTGATCTCATCGGGGATGGCAATGGTGAAGACGCGCTGCGCCAATCCTTTGAATTGAGAAATGAAGGAACCTGGGTTTTTGGTGTTGAGCATCCCCCAGATCATAACAAGAGGTTTGTTCGTTTTGACCTGCATATCACGTAGGGTTTGCGCCAACACCACACCGGCCGGGCCATTATGCCCACCATCCAGCCAAATTTCAGCATCTTTCGGGAGCATGGTGTTGAGATGACCGCCAGCCAAGCGTTGCATGCGGGCGGGCCACTGAACGCTCTGTAAGCCCACTGCAATAGCTCCATCTGTGATGTGTGGATCTTCCAACGCGCGGAGTGCGGCAATCGCATTGCCGGCATTGTCGATTTGGTGGGGTCCCTGCAATGCCGGCAAAGGCAGATCAAGCAATCCACGCTCATCCTGAAACACAAAGCGACCATGCTGCATATAGCTTTGCCACTCCTGATGGGCGATCTGGAGTGGCGCACCAATCTTGTCTGCAACAGCCTCAATTTCGTTCCGTACCTCGGGCGATTGCGCACCCACAATGCCAATGCACCCGCGCTTTAAAATGCCGGCTTTCTCACGCGCAATCTCTTCAATGGTTTCACCTAGATATTGCTGATGATCGAGCCCAATTGAGGTGATCACACTGACCGCAGGACGTTCAATCACATTGGTAGCATCCAGCCTGCCACCAAGGCCCACTTCCAAAATCAGATAATCAGCCTTGGTGCGGCTGAAAGCCAGAAACGCTGCGGCTGTGGTGATCTCAAAAAATGTAATGGGCTCGCTGCCATTCGCCTGTTCACATTCTTCCAACAAGGCTGAAAGTGCGTCCTCCGAAATCAGTTCACCCGCCACGCGAATGCGCTCATGGAATTTCACCAGATGTGGTGAAGTGTAACAATGAACGCTAAGACCCGCCGCTTCCAAGATTGCCCGGCTCATCGCCAGCGTCGACCCTTTGCCATTTGTCCCTGCAATATGAATAACGGGGGGCAGTCTCGCTTCAGGGTTGCCCAGCTTCGCCAAAATACGATGCATCCGATCGAGAGAAAGATCAATGATCTTGGGATGCAGCGATAAAAGCCGCATCAATATGGCATCGCTACGCGCCATGATCTACGCGTTGACAGCAACCAATGTGCCGGCTGAGATTTCGCGCGCAGGGGCCTTCATCAACATGCGGGCGATGCGGCTCACCGTGCTTTTCATCTCATGGCGATGCACCACGCAATCAACCATGCCATGCGCCAACAAATATTCCGAGCGTTGGAATCCTTCCGGCAATTTTTCACGGATCGTCTGTTCAATCACGCGCTGGCCAGCAAATCCGATCACGGCATTGGGCTCAGCCAGATGCACATCACCTAACATCGCATATGAAGCCGTCACGCCGCCTGTGGTCGGGTTGGTGAGAACAACAATGTAAGGGAGACCCGCTTCACGCAGCTCCTGCACCGCAATGGTCGTGCGCGGCAACTGCATGAGAGAAAGAATACCCTCCTGCATGCGGGCCCCACCAGAGGCTACGAAAATTACGAAGGGGCAGCGCTTGGTCACGGCCATGCGCATGGCCGCAATAATCGCATCCCCAGCGGCCATTCCGAGAGAGCCGCCAATAAAACTCATATCTTGCACAGCCACCACCATGGGCTGTTCATTCACCTGGCCAAAACCAGCCTGAATAGAATCATCAACGCCCGTCTTGGATTTGGCATCCTTCAAACGATCCGCATATCGCTTCTCATCCTTGAACTTCAACGGATCATGCGAAACAGAAGGGCCCTTGATGGCTTCAAA
>JAGWUY010000033.1 GCA_028868255.1 Alphaproteobacteria bacterium
CAAGAAAAACCAGCTTCCCGTCTATCACGTCAAGCTGAATGGGGCTGATAAAGCCTTTGGCGACTTGATGAAACGTTGCCGATAGTCACCCCAGCCTGCGATCAAGCCAATCCCGCGTACGGAAATAATAACCAAGATAGGGCAGGAACCACGGGTTGCCGCGGTAAAGCGGGTGAGATGGAAATTCGGCTTGGTCGAACGCACATACCCGGTTCGTTTTCCCCAGAATTTTCCTGGCCGTCTGGTGCCCCAAATAACTCATCATCGCCACACCAGAGCCATTGCACCCCGGCGCATAATGCAGGTTTTCAAACTTGCCCATATGCGGCAGCTCATCAAGTGTGAAGGCCACATTGCCGGTCCAGCTATGGGTAATCTTCGTGCCATTCAGCTGCGGAAAGCGATCAGTCATAAACTGGTAGAGCAGGGGTGCAGCAGTCACAGGATCGGTCAGGCCAAACTTTGCACGCCCACCAAAAATCATGCGTTTGCCATCGGGTGAAAGGCGGTAATAGGTCAGCACACGGCGTGTATCCGCAAAGCTGCGGTTGCGCGGTGAAAGTGAGGCCGCCAAGTCAGGCGAAAGCTCTTCTGTGGCGATGATATATGAACCCACGGGCACCACACGGCGCTTCAACTGCGGCGTCACATTGCCTGTATAACCATTGGTGGCAACGACCACATCACCCGCAACAATGGCCCCGCGCGGCGTTGACACATCCCAACTGCCGGAAGCATTTTGCAATAACCCAATCACTTCTGTTTTTGAGGCGATCCGAACACCCGCCTTCAAAGCCAGATCCAACAACCCTTTGAAATAGAGCGCGGGGTGAATATGCGCCGCGCGCCCCACCACCATGCCGCCGCGATAATAGTCCGAGCCGATTTCCGCCCGCTGTGCTTCACGCGGCACGATATAGCTGTCGGACTGCGCCTCTTCATTCAGCAACGCAACTTTCTTGGCCATGTCCTTGAAATGACTGTCACACCACGCCCCCAGAAAATAGCCGCGCTTGTGCCAGCCGCACTCTATCTTCTCCGATGTGATCAGGTTTTCGATATGGCTAAAGGCATCAGCGGCATCATTCAGAAAAGGCGCTGATTGTTCAGCACTCATGGGCTTGGTGAAATAGCGTTTACCCACATTCACCCCGCCAGACACCATGCCGCCTGAACGGGTGGAAGCGCCAAAGCCGGGTTCAGCGGCATCCAGCACCAACACATCAGTTCCCTGCCGCGCCAGTTCCAGCGCGGCGGAAAGCCCTGCATAGCCCGCTCCAATCACCACAACCCGCACAGACTTGGGCAAAGCCAGTTCTGGCAGCGCCTCGGGCTCATAAGCCTCCCACCAGAAAGGTCTTGCCATGAAATCGCGGTGAAAAATTGCACGAACCATAAACAGCGCACCCCAAAGACTGAAATAGCAAATCTTACAGTTGTCTCTCGACCTTAGCCACACAATAGACTAATTTGATGCTTCGGCGGGGCTGGAACAGTGGAGATTCGCGTGAAAATTAGGGCAATCTTGAAGCATGGTGCGTTAGCTGCCACCATTTTTGCCGTGATGACGGTTTCTGCCTCGGCTATGAAAGTGATGGTCGTGATCAGCAAGGTCACCCAACATATGACTGTGTCAATCGATGGTCAGCAGAAATATGATTGGTTGGTTTCGACAGGAGGGCCTGGTTATGATACGCCCTCTGGCACATTCCGCCCCTTCCGCATGGAAAAAGACTATTTCTCCAAGGAGTGGGACAACGCGCCTATGCCTTATGCCATGTTTTTCACGGCGAAAGGCCATGCGATCCATGGTAGTTACCACATCAAGCGCTTGGGCACCCGCGCATCGCATGGTTGTGTGCGCCTAGCCCCTGAAAATGCCGCAATGCTCTTTGCGCTGGTTCAAAAAGCTGGTTTGAAAAACAGCACCTTCCAAGTCAATGGCGGTCTGTTTGACTTCGGCAGCAACGCAAAAGTGGCATCTGTAGCAAATCCAAAACCCTTCCGCTTTTTCTGGGAAGCCAATAAGCCCAAAAAATCATCGGTCAAAGACCTAGCGAAAGATGCCAAGAAAAAGAAGTTGAAACCCATCTTCGCTGCCAATGGGTAGGAGCGCAAAACTTCAGCAGTTCTGAACCTTGACAAATCGCAAGGCCCATGCGCTTTAGCGCCCAAAACCATGCGCTAGTGCGCCATATTCAGGACGATTCATAATGACCCATGCCTATCGCAGCCATAAATGCGGTGAATTGCGCGCCAATAACATTGGCCAAACCACGCGCCTGTCTGGCTGGGTACACCGCGTGCGCGATCATGGCGGCGTGTTGTTTATCGATCTGCGGGATCATTATGGCATGACGCAAGTGGTGGCCGACCCAGATTCGCCCGCTTTCAAGAACGCGGAAAAAGTGCGTTCCGAATGGGTGATCAAGGTGGATGGCGGCGTGCGCGCAAGGCCTTCTGGCACCGAAAACCAAGATATGCCCACAGGCCTGATCGAAGTTTATGCCACCAGCATTGAAGTGCTCAGCCAGTCGGCTGAATTGCCGCTACCGGTGTTTGGTGAACCAGATTATCCAGAAGATACGCGCCTCAAATATCGCTTCCTTGATCTGCGTCGCGAAACGCTGCACAAAAACATTATGACTCGCACCAAGGTGGTCAGCCATCTGCGCGGCGCGATGAACGATATTGGTTTCAACGAATTTTCCACCCCCATTCTCACTGCTTCATCCCCTGAAGGGGCCCGAGACTTTCTGGTGCCATCGCGCATCCATGCGGGTAAATTCTTTGCTTTGCCGCAGGCCCCACAGCAATATAAGCAGCTGCTGATGGTGGCGGGCTTTGATAAATATTTTCAAATCGCGCCATGTTTCCGTGATGAAGATCCGCGCGCAGACCGCCTGCCGGGTGAGTTTTATCAGCTCGACTTGGAAATGAGTTTTGTGACCCAGGATGATCTCTTCGCCACCATGCAGCCAGTGATCATGCAGCTTTTTGATACCTTCAAAGGCACCAAAACTGTCCGGGCTGATGTGCCGCGCATTCCCCATGCCGAGGCCATTCGCCGTTTTGGTTCCGATAAGCCAGATTTGCGCAACCCCATTGAGATGCAGGCGGTAACGCCGCACTTTGCAGGCTCCGGCTTCAAAGTATTTGCCGGTATGATTGCCAATGACCCGAAAGTTGAAGTCTGGGCCATCCCCGCTCCAAAGGGCGGTTCACGCGCTTTCTGTGACCGCATGAATTCTTGGGCGCAATCGCAAGGTCAGCCCGGCTTAGGCTATGTGTTCTGGCGCGAAGGTGATGAGGGCGGCGCAGGCCCCATTGCCAAAAACATTGGCCCAGAACGCACCGAGGCCATTCGCACCCAGATGGGCCTTGGCGTGGGCGATGCCTGTTTCTTCGTCGCGGGCCGCCCTGAAAAATTCTATAAATTTGCTGGCGATGCGCGCACTCTTGTTGGCAAGGAAATGAACCTTGTGAACGAGAATGAATTTGCCTTTGCCTGGATTGTGGACTTCCCATTCTATGAATGGAGCGAAGAAGAAAAGCGCATCGACTTTGCGCACAACCCATTCTCTATGCCCCAAGGCGGCATTGACGCGCTGAACAAACAGGATCCGCTCACTATCCGTGCCTTCCAATATGACATGGTGTGCAATGGTTTTGAAATTGCCTCAGGCTCCATCCGCAATCACTCGCCTGAAACCATGGTCAAGGCTTTTGAAATGACGGGCAAGAGCAAGGCCGAGGTTGAAGAACAATTTGGCGGCATGTACCGCGCTTTCCAATATGGCGCACCGCCCCATGGCGGCATGGCTTTTGGTGTAGACCGATTGGTAATGCTGATCGTGGGTGCCAGCAACCTGCGCGAGATTACACTGTTCCCGATGAACCAGCAGGCGCAAGACCTGTTGATGGGCGCACCATCAGGCCCTACGCCAAAACAGTTGCGCGAACTCCACATCCGTCTGAATTTACCGGAAAGTTAACGCTTTCGATGAATGAATCAGATAATGGGTCTTATTGCCAAAAGTCATTTTACGAGGTCTATTGATGTTGAAGAAGGTTTTTGCGGCAGCCATCGTGGCGGCCATTGTGGTGGCTCCCGTGCCCGCAGCATTCGCCGTCACAGCGAATGAAACAGATGCTGCCCTGTTGCTGAAAAAGAAAAAGGCCGCAGAACTAAAGGCTTTGGAATCTCAGGCCGCGGCCCTGCAAGCTAAGATCAATGCGGTGCGCAAGGCCGCCAAGGTTGAAATCACCACCGCATCTGTCACAGCTGCGCCCCCTGTCAAAAAACAGTCACGTGTCAAAAAGGCTCCTATGGCGAAAGTGGCTGCCATTCAGGCTGCGCCAGCGCAGAAATGCAAAGACTTCCTACAATGCCTGTTCAGCCGCACATACCGCAAACCATTGGCCCAAGTCCAAAATGCCAGCTATCAGCCGATGAGCGCTTCCGCCGTCATGTCCGGGAAAACCACCAGCGAAATTGTGGCCTTTAACGAACCAAAATATCCGGTTGGGTCAATCATCGTCAAAACCCCGGAACGCGCATTGTATTATGTGTCGGACAAGGGTGAAGCCATTCGTTATCGAGTGGGTGTAGGCCGCGAAGGCATGCAATGGTCGGGTGTTTCGTCCATTGCGTCAAAAGCAGAATGGCCAAGCTGGACACCTCCGAAGGTGATGATTGAGCGCGAAGCACAAAAAGGCAAAATCATTCCGCCATTTATGAAAGGTGGACCTGGCAATCCTTTGGGAGCACGCGCCCTTTATATTGGCGGCGGCATGTACCGCGTCCACGGTACCAACAATGAAGCCTCAATTGGCGGCGCTGTTTCATCCGGCTGCATCCGCATGATGAATGCCGATGTGATTGACCTATATGAGCGCGTCAAGATCGGCGCGAAGATTTACGTGATGCAATAAGCATAGTGTCTTCCTCCCCCTTTACGGGGCCGTTGCATAATTCAGAATGCGGAACCGTGGACCCTTCGAGGCTCACTTCGTGCGCACCTCAGGGTGAGGTATTCTATTGTAATTCCTCATCCTGAGGTGCGAGCCTTTGCGAGCCTCGAAGGATCATTTCCGCGAGTCAGGAATTACGAAACGTTTCTTTTATGGGGGAGGGCGTCCGCGCAGCGGACAGGAGGGGAAGTATTCGCTTCCCCAACTTTTTTGATCCATCATTCTCAAACAAAAAACCCCGGTGGCACAGGCCAACCGGGGTTTAACTCTTTTAAAAAAGAGGAGGAAGAATTACTTCTTCGCAGCTTTTTTAGCAGCAGCCTTTTTTGCTGGCTTCTTAGCAGCAGCTTTCTTTGCAGCTGGCTTCTTAGCAGCGGCTTTCTTGGCGGGTTTCTTTGCAGCTTTTTTTGCAGCAGCCATTTTGTTCTCTCCTAGAGATTGATTGTTAGTGCCCCACAACGCAGGCCTGACTGACTTGTAACAAGCATCAACAGAAAAATATTTATTTCTTCAATGTTTGCGACTGTCACTTTTCTGAACCTGTTTGTGTGATTCGGCAATATGCCGACTACATCTTGTGTTTCACTCTCACATGACTAACAATTGGTAAATAAAACTCGCCTACAAATATTCATCCGTAGACTGATGAATATGAGAATCAAAAATACCATTTAAATATGAGGTTATTTTAACTTGATCTGTACACGGATCAAATAAATACGCAAAGCAAATAAGTGTATCTGGCTTGCCGTTAGAAGAACCCTATCCACAATTTTTTTAACATCGCACCTGATTGCGCACGACTGCATACAAAAAAGCCGGGTATCGCACCCGGCTTTTGCACGCTGATTTAAAAATAAAATCACGAACAGCCGCTCGTTGATCCGCATGTATCACACTTCAAGCAAGTGCCATTGCGCACCATCGTGTAGTTGCCGCACTCGCCGCAATTGTCGCCTTCATAGCCTTTCATGCGGGCCTGCGCGCGCGCATCCATCTGTGGAGCAGGGGCTACAGATGCAGGTTCTTCAAACCGATAGGCTTCAGCAGCATGTTCAGCCAGCGCCAGATTGCCAGATGTGCTGTTGCTATTCAGTTGCTCAGCCGCGCGCATCACCATGGCCGCTGTGTTTGAAGACGGCGCAGATGTCGCCACCGATTGCGGCATCACCACCACATTGGCCAGATTCTGCTTGCGCACAAAGCCCGCAGAAACAAAGCGCTGTGCAGGCACAGATGGCTTGTGCTTGTCAGCACCTTCGCCCTTGCCCAGCGAGTCAAAGCCCATTTCCGATGGCTCAACATGCGCCAACTCATGGCGGCCCAGGTAGGAAACAGCGAGTTCACGGAACACATAGTCGAGGATGGACGTGGCGTTCTTGATGGACTCATTGCCCTGCACCATGCCCGCAGGTTCAAATTTGGTGAATGTGAATGCATCCACAAATTCTTCCAGCGGCACGCCATATTGCAGGCCCACAGATACAGCAATGGCGAAGTTATTCATCATCGCACGCAACGCTGCACCTTCCTTGTGCATATCAATGAAGATTTCACCCAGCTTGCCATCATCATATTCGCCGGTGCGCAGATATACCTTGTGCCCGCCCACAACGGCCTTTTGGGTATAGCCCTTGCGGCGGCCCGGCAGCTTGTCGCGGCTTTGGGCGCGTTCAACAATCTTTTCAACGATCTTTTCAACAATCACTTCCACGCGCTGTTGCGCTGGCTTTGCCACCAAAGCATCCACGGCATCCATGTCATCATCTTCCTCATCGGCGATGAGTTGTGATGAAAGCGGCTGCGAGAGCTTGGAACCATCGCGGTACAAGGCATTGGCCTTGATGCCCAGTTTCCAGCTCAACATATAGGCTGCCCCGCATTCCTCAACTGAGGCATCATTGGGCATGTTGATGGTCTTGGAAATGGCACCCGAGATGAAGGGCTGAGACGCCGCCATCATGCGGATATGACTTTCAACCGACAGGAAACGCTTGCCAATGCGGCCGCATGGGTTGGCGCAATCAAACACCGGCAAATGCTCATCCTTCAGGCCAGGTGCGCCTTCCAGCGTCATGGCACCACACACATGGATATTGGCTTTATCAATATCGGCGCGGCTGAAGCCCAAGTGAGCCAACATGTCGAACGAGAAGTCATTCAACTGTTCATCCGTTAGCTTCAAGACGTTCTTGCAGAACTCTTCACCAATGGCCCATTTGTTGAACACAAACTTAATGTCAAAGGCCGAGGCCAAACCAGCTTCAATCTTGGTGATTTGTTCATCGCCAAAACCCTTGGCCTTGAGGGCCGCATGGTTCAGCGCCGGCGCATCGCTCAATGTGCCATGGCCCACAGCATAGCCGATAATCAGTTCAATCTGCGCAGGCGTGTAGCCCAATGTGCGCAAAGCTTCGGGCACAGCCTGGTTGATGATCTTGAAATAGCCACCCCCCGCCAGTTTCTTGAACTTGACCAAAGCAAAGTCAGGCTCAATGCCCGTTGTGTCACAATCCATCACCAGCCCAATTGTGCCAGTGGGCGCAACAACAGAGCTTTGCGCATTGCGATACCCATGGGCCTCGCCCAATTCCACGGCCAAATCCCAAGCGCGGCGCGCCGCCACAACCAGGTCTTTATGCTTGATGTCATTTTCATCTAGCGGCACAGGCGCGGTGCGCACCCCTTCATAACCCACAGCAGCACCATAAGCGGCGCGGCGGTGATTGCGCATCACGCGCAGCATGTGTTCACGGTTCTTGGCAAAGCCGGGGAAAGGGCCAAGCTCGCGTGCCATTTCAGCTGATGTGGCATAGCTCACACCCGTCATAATTGCGGAGATGGCGGCGCAAATGGCGCGGCCTTCATGGCTGTCATATGGAATGCCCGCAATCATCAACAAGCCACCAATATTGGCAAACCCTAAGCCCAATGTGCGATATTCATAAGACAGACGCGCAATTTCCTTGGAGGGGAATTGTGCCATCATCACTGACGTTTCCAGAACCAACGTCCACAAGCGCACGGCATGTTCAAAGGAGGTGATATCGAACGTGTTTGTGCCAGCCACACGGAATTGCAGCAGATTCAGCGAAGCAAGGTTGCAAGCCGTATCATCCAGGAACATATATTCCGAGCAAGGGTTGGATGCGCGGATTTCGCCTGAGGCCGGGCAGGTGTGCCAGTCATTGATGGTGGAATGGAACTGAATACCGGGGTCAGCGGAAGCCCAAGCCGCATGGCCAATCTTGTCCCACAGCTCAGCAGCCTTCAGCGTCTTGTGAACCTTGCCATTGGTGCGGCCAATCAGGTTCCAGTCAGCATCCGTTTCCACAGCACGCAAGAACTCGTCCGTCACACGCACTGAGTTGTTGGAGTTTTGGCCTGAAACAGTGCGATAAGCCTCGCCATCCCAATCGGTGTCATAGGTGTCAAACTCAATCTCTTTAAAGCCTTGCTTGGCGAATTGGATGACGCGCTTGATATAATTGTCAGGCACCAAGCCCCTGCGCGCTTCTTTCACAGCGCGCTTGAGCGCAGGATTTTTTTCAATTTCAAAGCAGTCAGCGCCGGGCCCTTGGCAATTCACACAGGCCTTCATAATGGCCGTGAGATGCTTCTTCACCACCTTGGAGCCGGTGACAAGGGAAGCAACTTTTTCCTCTTCCTTCACTTTCCATGTCACATAGTTTTCAACATCGGGGTGATCCACATCCACCACCACCATCTTGGCGGCGCGGCGCGTTGTGCCACCAGATTTGATGGCACCAGCAGCTCGGTCACCAATTTTCAGGAAGCTCATCAGGCCGGATGATTTGCCGCCGCCCGAAAGCTTTTCGCCTTCGCCGCGCAGGCTAGAGAAGTTGGAGCCCGTGCCCGAACCATATTTGAACAGCCGCGCTTCACGCACCCAAAGGTCCATGATGCCGCCTTCATTCACCAGATCATCAGAAACAGATTGGATAAAGCAGGCATGGGGTTGCGGATGCTCATAAGCGGATTTGGATTTGGTCAGCTTGCCGGTTTCATGGTCAACATAATGGTGGCCCTGCGAAGGGCCATCAATGCCATATGCCCAATGCAGGCCGGTGTTAAACCACTGCGGAGAGTTGGGTGCGCATTTCTGCGTCGCCAGCATGAAGCACATTTCATCATAGAAGGCGCGCGCATCGTCTTCGCTGGTGAAGTATTTGCCCTTCCAAGCCCAATAGGTCCAAGTGCCGGCCAAGCGGTTGAAAACTTCCTGTGCCGTGCGTTCGCCTGTTGTACGTTCTTTCAGCGGCAAATGGGCCATGGCTTCATCATCAGCTACAGAGCGCCACAACCAAGAGGGAACAGTTTCTTCTTCCACGCGCTTAAGAATCTTGGGCACACCAGCTTTGCGGAAATATTTTTGCGCCAAAATATCGGTGGCGACTTGGCTCCATGACGAAGGAACTTCAATATCGGCCAGCCGGAACACGATGGACCCGTCTGGGTTCTTGATTTCACTCACGGCCTTGCGGAAATCAATTCCATCATAGGCGCCAGTTGTGGCTTTGGTATATTTCCGTTCAATCTTCATGTTTGTCCCCAGTATAAAATCCAATATTCAACCCATGCGCACAAAAACGCGCACGGAGCCCCATAACCCCATGTTCAACGCCATGTTCCTGATTGGCGGACATTGCCGCCCCAACGCGTGCTGACTTAAGCATCTGTACCTACGCAAGAAACCGTCTCTACGACTGCGTTTTCGCTGCACGTCCTTGGTAAAACAAGGTAGTACGAACGCGCGGCTTTCGTCAATACCTAGTGTGTTAATGAGAGGTTAACACTAGATATTGTGTCCACAGAACCAAACGCCATGTTGATAGCCAGAGCATCGCGCGATTCTGCCTCTAACCTCAAGTGTTACATGATCTTAATCCGCAACATGCATATGGGTGTGGATCAAAACCCGCATGCCCCTTGACAAGCCGTCAAGGCCTCAAGGCAAAATTCAAGAAAAAAATACTTGGCACAAGCAATGTCAGCATGCACGCCTAAAGTGCAGCGCGCTGGCCATCTTTCAAGCTCTGCGCGAGTTTTGCCAGCGGCAAGGCGCTTTGCAGTGGCCCCATCCACCAGAGAATCGGCAAAGCGGTAAAACAAGCAACCGTCAGCAGCAGCCAACTGTCATTGATCGCCATCGTTAGGCCATAACTCAAAAGATCATCTTGAATGCCCAACATGCCGGCAAAATCATTTGCACTCGGCAAGTCTGCCACACTCATGCCAAGCGCTTTGGCGGCAGCGTCGGGCGCAGTGGTGATCATTACTTTGACCCTGTCTACATATATATCAGCTCGGCTCCGCATCACCGTATCCACCAGCGCGATGCCAATAGCGCCGCCGATATTGCGCGCAACATTGAAAATGCCTGAAGCATCGCCAATCTTGTCCAGCGGCATCAAAGCTAAAGCAAAGCGAATGGGCGGCAGGATGCACATGGCAATGGCAACCCCGCGCACGATCTGTGGCCAAAACATGCCGTCATAATCGGTCTGAATGGTTTGGCTGGTGCTCATGTAAAGCCCAATGCCAAACAGCGTGAAACCTACAGCAGAAAGCATCCGCGCATCGCTGCGTCGATCAATCTGTATAATGATTGGCGCAGCAATCAATTGGGCAATGCCTGTGACCAGAGTAATCACGCCCGTCTCTAAGGGGCCGTGGCCACGCACAAAAGCCAAAAACACCGGCATCAGAAAGACAGAGCTGAACAAGCATATGCCTAAAACAAAACTGAGCGCACAGCCATAAGCCAGCGCGCGGTCTTCGAGCAGGTGGAACATGATGGCAGGGTCAGGACGCTTCCACATCCAGAATGCGCTGCCAAAGGCCAATACAAACCAGAACAAGACCCAAGGCGCAGTCCAGCCCTGCGTCGGTGCCTCCTTCAGCGCGATCAACAGGCTGGCCAATGCCACAGACATCAGAACGAGTGAGAACCAATCCAAAGTCTTGAGCAGGGAAAGCCGAAGGGGTGCTCCCGGCAAATTAAAATACCCCACAGTCACCGCCAAAATGCCAGGCACCACATTGATCAGGAACAACCAGTGCCAAGTATAATTCTCTGTGATCCATCCGCCCGTCATTGGCCCCACAGCAGGGGCCAGAACGGCCAGAAAGCCACCTGTTGTGGTGGCAATGCTTTGCTGAATGCCCTTGGGGAACAGCAGGAAGATGCCAGAAAAAACAATGGGAATAATCACACCACCGCTAAAGCCTTGCACCACCCGCCACACTAAAAGATCATAGAACCCAAAACTTGACGCACAACCGATTGAGGCCAATACAAACATCAGCAGCGACATCGAGAACAACCGCTTCATGCCAAAAACGCGCATTAAAAGCCCGGTCATGGGAATGGCGATCGATTCTGCAATCAGATAGCTGGTCTGAATCCAGCTCATCTGATCCGTGCCAATGTTGAGTGCTTTCTCAATCACGGCAAGAGACGTCACCACCACCTGAATGTCCAGAATGGCCATGAACATGCCAACACAGCACGCCACATAGCCAAGCCACCGCGGCCAAACGGGCAGAAAGATTTGGTCTTCGTCCATCACTTGCAAACACTCATTGCGCAACCACCACGATAGGGTTTTGTGAGAAATAGCGGTTTAGCACGGCGGGGTCATTCAAATTCACGCTGGCAATCACATCGGGGATTGAAGCAATTTGATCGGTCGTCCAGTGCCCCGTGCGATAATCTCGCAGCGTATTCGCAGCTCCCAAATGGTTGCGCGCAAGAATGCTGATGGCGTTGATCTGGTTTACTTTAGCATTTTGCACCTCTTCGGGTGTTGGCCCATCAGTACGAAATTTCGCCCAGGATTTGGCAATGATGGCCAAGGTCTTTTCCAATCCATCTTTACTCACGCGGCCACTCACATAGTTGAGTTCCATTGCTTCAAGATAATTGATCGAAGGCTGCATGCCATAGGTGGCACCCGTGGCTTCGCGCAAATCTTTGAAAAGGCGCGATTTCTGATCACCTGAAAAAATACTGTTCAGCATCAGGCCCGCCATCCAGTCTGACAACGCTGGCGCACGCGGAAAAATGCTGCCGGCAATCACATAGGCTTGATTGTTTTGATCTCCTGCCACGGCAATAGGGTCAGCGCCACCCTGTTTGAATGTCACCGCAGGCACTGGCGGCAAATCTGTGCTCGCAGGCAAGCCATCAAGCAAAGTATCAACCAAGAGGCCTGCCTTTGCCTGATCTACCTTGCCAACCACCGTCACGATGATGTTCTTGAGCATCAAATGCCGCTTCTGCCAAACAAATAAATCTGCACGCTGCACAGCGCGAATGCGATCTGGGGAAGTGTTCAATGCCTCAACGTAAACGTGATCGCCAATCCCCGCCTGCAAGAAGGCCTTCTGCGCGCGAAATTCCGGATAGCTTGCCGCTTCTTCGGCTTGACGGGCCGAAGACTCTCGCATTTTCAAAAACCGCTTCTCCGGAAAATCTGGTTTGCGAAACACCAGATTGACCAGCTTCACCGCCCCCTCAATGCCTGCACTCGGTGCCGAAACAGAAGCATAAATTTGATCCGGTGTTGAAGAAAAATTTAAGTCACCCCCAAAATCTTGAAAAGACTCATAAAGTTCCGAGCTGGTTTTCCCATCAGCACCAGCAAGGAACATAGCAGGCGCAATCGTTCCTGTGGCAGGCCCCTTGGGGTCATCGCAGGCCGTGCCACAATCAAAGGCCAGCGCGATCGCCACCGTGTCTTGCACAGCTGAGGGCATCAGAGTTACAGAAATGCCATGCGGCGTTACAAATTCTACCAGCGGCAGGCGTTGCCCCAGTGCCATCCCCACCGAAACCAGCAGGGCTGCCAACGCCAAAAACAAGCGGTTCATTGCGCACCTCCTTGCGGCGTGAGCAGCGCAAAACCCAAGCGACCGGGCTGTTGTAAGGCCACCATCAGTTGGTTGACGTCATCCACCGTTAGCGACTCTAATTCTTGTCGAAAACCACTGGCTTTTTTGAGGCCAAAATCGGTCATATCTTCACCGAGTGATCTGATCCGACCATCCACATTTTCCCATTCACTCAGCAAGAACTTGCGCTTCTTCAGGCGCTCAAAGCTGGCATTGGAAAGCCCGGATTTGGCCAAGCCGGCCAGATAGCTTTCCAAAATAGATTGAACATCTTCAGGCTTCACACCAGGCTGCAGCGAAGCCGAAAACTGTATCTGCCAAAGATCCTCGCTCACGCGGCGCACGCGCACATCCCAATTTTGTACCAACCCCGCGTCATCAGCAATTTTATCATGCAGCCCCTCGGCCAATCGGCTGCGCATGGCATCACCCAGAACACTGCTGGCCACCACCGCGCGCCATGGTGTTGGCGCTGTAACGATCTTCGACCATGTCAATTTCGGGCTGCGCACCCGATCAGATTTTTTTTGCATAGCAAATTTTGAAGGCTCCACCTTGGGTGTAGGAAGTGCAGGCACCAGCGGGGGCAGGGCCATCAAATCCGCATCCAAATGCTTCGTGCGCATCTGGGCATTCACCAAGAGTTGACCATAAGCGGCTTTGGGAAACAGCGTCTTCAAAACTGCCATTTGCGAATTATTGAGATAAGGCCCGGAGATTTGCAGCAAGAACGAAGAATTCTGATAGTGCGCGGCATCAAAATCCAACACATCTTTCATCGTTACATTGTCTATTTCGGTGGGCGTCGCTCCGGGGTAACGCTCAAACGGCAAGCCTTTGAACAGGCGGGAATAGAAATCGAGATAAAATGGCGTATCGGGGTCGGCCTGCGTGCGTTGAAACAGTTCTTGTTTCACAATTGCTTTTTCGGTGGCCAAATCCGCATCTGTAATTTTCAAAGGCGTAATGATTTTGGCCAAGCTGCGCAACGCTTCTTCCAATCCATCAGGTGGCACATTGAGGTCATAACGTGTGGATTGATAATCCGTCTGTGCATTGGCATTTGAGCCCGCAACAGCGTTGAAGGCATCAAAGCCTTTTCCGTCGCTGGTCTTGAATTTCAAATGTTCTAGCACATGAGCTATGCCGGGTTTGGAATCTGCAATTGAGCCAAAAGGCACCCAAAGCGAAATGGAATAAAGGCTGGTGTTCTCAACTGCGATATTAAAAACCTGCTCTTGGCCATGCAACACATCTGCCTGCGCTGCAAGTGGCGCTACCGCAAAAAAAGCTGCTGTCAAAATCGAAAAAAATTTACCCACCGGGAACCTGCAAATCACTTGATTTACAAGCAAATTAGACAAAACCCGCGTCATTGCCAGTGACAAATTTAGCCTGTGGGCAAAATCAAGTAGATGTTACCACTGCGCCTTGCGATAGGTGCCGCCCACAATGTCATAATAATCCCCAGCATCATCGCAATAAATATGCCCGCCAAGTTTGAGGCCGGATTTGCCGTCAATCGCCCCCACACACATAGAGGTCACATCGCTGCCATCCTTCTTCCAAAACAGCGATGAGCCACATTCCTTGCAGAAGCCGCGTTTGATACCGGGGCTGGAGACATACCATTTCAATCCGTCTTGCCGCGTGAACTTCAAGTCAGCATTGGTCACATGGGTTGATGTCCAGTAATTGCCCGTCATCTTGCGGCACTGGCTGCAATGGCAGGCCACAGCATCATCCATCGGCCCATGGATTTCAAACGCCACAGCGCCGCACAAGCATGATCCTGTTTTCATTTCCCAAACCCCTTTGCCAACGCATGAATATGATCCGGCCCTAACCCGCAGCAGCCGCCAAAAGCAGTGGCCCCCAGCTTTTGCCAATCGCGGGATTTTGCCACCAGATCAGCAGGCGCAATCACATCCACAAACTGCCAATCTGGGGCCGCATAATATCCGCATTCGGGATAGGTGCCGATGGGGCCAGCCCAATATTTGCGCAAGATCACAATCGCCTCATCGGTGATGTTGGGCGATGTGTGCATGATGGAAATGGCTTCAGGCTTTAACGCAGCCATAGCCTTGGCCACGGCTTCATAGTCTTGGTCTTCGCGTCCAAAGCCCGTCAGCCTGTCACTATGTTTTTCAACCGAAATGCCAATCCACACCGGCAAACCGGTTTCCATTGCCGCCTCACAGGCCCACAGCGAATAATCAAGATCACGCATCATTTCCATCATAATCAAGTCCACGCCCAGCGCCTTGAGATGCTGTGCCTTGCGCCGAAACAAGACCATCGCTTCATCACGCGTCCAGTTCTTGGACAGATCTGTGCGGTCTGTGCCTTTGATCACAGGCCGCTGGGTGGAGAATGATCCCGCCACCGCCACCTTGTGGCCCTTGGCCGCTGCCTTGGCATATCCCACGGCCAGCGTGTCCAGCTTCGCCAATTCATCATCGCGGCCATAGGCGTTGAAGGAAAGCGGGCTGGTGGCAAAAGTGTTGGCGGCGATGATGTCAGCACCTGCGCGAACATAATCATCATGCACCGAGCGCACAATTGCGCCATGCGTGCCATTCACATCAGCACACCATGTTTCGCCACTCATCGGGGCACCGCGCCGTTGAATATCCGTGCCCGTGCCGCCATCGAGAATGATCGTTTCACCCCGCGCCAGCTTGTCTCTGATGAATTGGTAAGTCACGTCAATCTCGCCTTAGCAAATGCCTGCATGTGGAATTGGATCTGCGGTTTAACATAAATGAAACTTCGGCCAACAGGGCAAGCCCGTCGCGCCAAACAGCCATTCTCCATGCAATCATTTGGCCTAGCATTCACGTGAACGCCGCAGGCATCCACATCATAGGACTTGCCATCAAATGCTGAAACAGGGCAGGCCCTGAGACACGGCTTATCCGCGCAACTTTCGCAAGGGTGCGCGCCTGCCGCATGGCGCGGAAAATCAAATTCGACAGGGAACAGCAACGCCGCGCGGTAAGCATGCCACAACCCGAAAGTGGGGTGAATATTCAGCCCAAGGGGAGAAACATGCCCAGCACCGCCTTTACGCGCCCAAGTGAGAAAAGGCTGATGCGGCACATCAAAGGGGTAAACCGCTTCTGCATCCAGATCAGCGGCCAGAGCATCAACACTGGCCTTGGTCCAGTCATCCATGCTGCGGCCTTGGTGCTCGCGTGCAAAGCGCCGCCACATATCCGGCCCCGCATTGCCAATCAAAATCACAAAACGTGTCTTACCCATATCCGAAGGCGAAAACCACCCCAGCGGCATAAACCCCTCGCGCCTGATCCGCATCAGAATAGGATGTTCCAAACCTTCAATCCTTCGCCCGCATGGCCTCCCGCGGCAGCTTGATATCATGTTTGGCGCGGATCATCTCGTCAATATCGTGTGGGATATATTCTGGGAAGTAGCCAGTAATAATCTCATTCTTTTTGGCAATGGCCTTTTTGAGAATATCGGGCTTGCCTGCTTCGTTCCATTCCTTGGGGCTCATGCGGTTCCCCAAATGCGGGTAAACATATTCCGTCTGCATCATGCTCAAGGTTTGATCCGAACCCAGATAATGCCCCGGCCCTTCGGTGCACACACTGGTAATCACATCCAGCGAAAGCGTTTCGTCCGTCACTTCAATGCCGCGCACATTGCGGTTGATCGAGCCCAACATGTCATTGTCGATCAGCAAGCTCTCCAAACAAAAGCCAAGCAACGAGGCATGCATGCCCGCCATTTCATACATCATATTGATGCCAGCCATGGCAGAAATACCAGCCGTCACACCTTTTTCATAGCCAGCCTGTACATCGGGGAACTTGGCATCACACATGCCCGCCGCTGAGCCGACAGTGAGATTGTAAAAATGCCCCATCTGCCCGCATGCCGCTGTGATGAGTGCTTGCTCGCCAGAGCCGCCACTCATCGCTCCCGTGCGCAAATCAGAAACAAAGGGCCAAGGCCCCCAGATGGCAATGGCGCCAGGCACCACGCAATTGATATAAACAAGACCAGCCAAACATTCAGCCACGGCCTGCACCACGGTGCCCGCCAGCGCCGCTGGCGAGGTGGCCCCAGCCTGAGCTGCTGAAA
>JAGWUY010000261.1 GCA_028868255.1 Alphaproteobacteria bacterium
GCCTCAAACCCGGCGAAAAACTAGACGCTCTGCAGCGCATGAAGGCACAAGGCCTGCGCACCCTGATGGTGGGTGATGGCCTGAATGATGCACCAGCCCTGTCTGCCGCACATGTGTCGATGGCCCCGGCCACAGCATCCGATACAGGCCGCATGGCCGCAGATTTTGTGTTTACGCGTGATGATATTGCCGCCGTGTGGCAAACTCACATGATTGCCAAAAAGACGGACCGCATTGTGAAAGAAAATTTCGCCCTCGCGCTGGTCTATAATGCCATCGCCGTGCCCTTGGCCATCGCGGGCCTGCTCAACCCGCTGATTGCGGCGCTGGCCATGTCAACCTCGTCAATCCTCGTAGTGGGCAATAGTTTACGCTTGCGCTGGGTGGGCATTGCCCTGCCAAAAGCAAAGCACACAAGGCAAATTGCGACCGAAAACCAACCCTTCAAGGTGGCGGCATGAACGGCTTGATCTTTCTCATTCCTGTGGCGTTAGGCCTTGGACTCGCTGGGCTAGCTGCCTTTTTCTGGTCGGTCAAATCCGGCCAATATGATGATCTGGAGGGAGCAGCCTTCCGCATATTGGAAGACCAACCGGCACTGCCTGACAAGAAAGAAGACAAAACACCATAAAGCCATTTGAAACCCGCTCCTTTTTCGTCTTAACTCTCCGGCAAGCGAACGAGAATCGCTGAAACGTGAGGAGTGGGGCAATGAAAATCGGGGCGGTAGCGGAAATCTTTCCGGGCGAAAACCGTGTGGCCATGACGCCGGATTCCGTTTTGGCCATTGCCAAGCTTGGCCACAGCTGCATCATCCAATCTGGTGCAGGCGCAAAGGCGGGTTTTCAGGATGAAAGCTTCGCCAAGGCAGGTGCGCAAGTGGTGCCCGATGCCAAAGCCGTATTTGCCGCTGCTGATGTGGTGATCAGGGTGCGTCCGCCTGAAATCAAAGAAAGCAAACTTCTGCGCAAAAACCAAACCCTGATCAGCTTCTTCTGGCCGGGCCAAAGCGCCGAACTTTTAGTAGCCTGCAAAGACAAGGGCGCAACCGTGATCGCCATGGATATGGTGCCCCGCATTTCCCGCGCCCAGAAGATGGATGCGCTGTCTTCCATGGCCAATATCGCGGGCTACCGCGCGGTGATTGAGGCCGCCAATAATTTTGGCCGCTTTTTCACCGGCCAAGTCACAGCGGCAGGCAAAGTGCCGCCCGCCAAGGTGCTGATCGTGGGTGCAGGTGTAGCAGGCCTTGCGGCCATTGGCACCGCCACCAGCCTCGGCGCCATCACCTATGCTTTTGACGTGCGTCCCGAAGTGGCTGAGCAGATTGAATCCATGGGCGCACAATTTGTGTTCCTTGATTTTGCCGAAGCCCAAGATGGTGCAGCAACCGGGGGCTATGCTACCCCTTCCTCACCTGAGTTCCGCGAAAAACAATTGGCCAAATTCCGAGAGCTGGCCCCAGAGATGGATGTGGTGATCACCACCGCTTTGATCCCGGGCAGGCCCGCACCGAAGCTTTGGCTGGCTGATATGGTGGCCATGATGAAGCGCGGCTCCGTGGTGGTGGATTTGGCAGCTGAACGTGGCGGCAATTGCGATCTCACTGTGCCGGACCAAAAAGTGGTGAGCGACAATGGCGTCACCATCGTCGGCTACACTGACTTCCCCAGCCGCATGGCAACACAAGCTTCCACGCTTTATGCCAACAACATCCGCCACATGCTGACCGACCTGACACCAAAGAAAGATGGCGTCATCGTTCACAACATGGACGATGATGTGATCCGCGGGGCCACCGCCACCCATCAAGGTGCTATCACCTATCCACCGCCTCCACCCAAAATCAAAGCCATTGCCGCCGCAAAGCCGAAGGAGAAAGCCAAAGAACTTTCAGCTGAAGAAAAGCGAGCTGCGGAAATGGCCAGCTTCAAGGCCGCCACCCGCCAGCAAATTCTGTTGCTGGCCGTTGGCACGGCCCTTCTGCTGCTGGTCGGCGCTGTGGCCCCGGCCTCATTCATGAGTCACTTCATCGTCTTTGCGCTTTCTTGTTATCTCGGTTTCCAGGTGATCTGGAATGTCAGCCATTCGCTGCACACGCCGTTAATGGCCGTCACCAATGCTATTTCCGGCATCATCGTTCTGGGCGCGCTGCTGCAAATCGGCTCAAGCAACGTGATCGTTATGGTGCTCTCCGCCATTTCTGTTTTGATTGCATCCATCAATATTGTCGGTGGCTTCCTGGTAACGCGCCGGATGCTGGCCATGTTCCAAAAGTCGTAAAGGGTTGTCCATGAGCATCGGTGTCGTTCAAGCCGCATATATTTCGGCTGCCATATTATTCATCCTCGCACTCAGTGGTCTGTCTGGCCAAGAAAGCGCCAAGCGTGCCGTGTGGTATGGTATTGTAGGCATGGGCCTGGCCGTTGCCGCCACAGTGTTAGGGCCAGACTCGGGTCATTTGTGGCTAGTATTGGCCATGTTTGTTATTGCTGCGATCATCGGCTGGCAGGTGGCAACACGCGTACAG
Source organism: Alphaproteobacteria bacterium (assembly GCA_028868255.1). Lineage (GTDB taxonomy): Bacteria > Pseudomonadota > Alphaproteobacteria > Rhizobiales > Aestuariivirgaceae > Aestuariivirga. The sequence goes on from JAGWUY010000261.1 coordinate 2,531, forward strand.
ATGACCGAGATGCCACAATTGGTGGCGGCCCTGCACAGCTTTGTGGGCCTGGCCGCCGTGCTCATTGGCTATAACGCCCATCTGGAATTGGGCGCAGTGCAAGCGATGGATGATACGGCCCGCGGCGCTCTCACAGGCTTTGCTGCTGTACTGGCGCATAAAACGGGCGTTGAAGTTTCCATTCTGAAAGTTGAAGTGTTTCTGGGCGTCTTCATTGGTGCTGTCACATTCACCGGCTCTATCATTGCTTTCGGGAAATTGGCCGGCAAGGTGGATGGCAAGGCCGTAAAACTTCCTGGGGGCCATTTGCTCAACGCAGGTGCCGCCATCGGTTCTTCCATCATGCTGGTGCTTTATGTGATGGGCTTTGGCCTGTGGCCACTGGTGGTGATGACGGTTCTCGCCCTCTTCATCGGCTATCATCTGATCATGGGCATTGGCGGGGCCGATATGCCGGTCGTTGTGTCGATGCTCAACAGTTATTCTGGCTGGGCGGCAGCAGCCATTGGCTTCACATTGGGCAATGATTTGCTCATCGTGACTGGCGCACTCGTAGGCTCCTCCGGTGCCATTTTGTCTTACATCATGTGCAAGGCCATGAACCGCTCTTTCATTTCGGTTATTCTTGGTGGCTTTGGCAATACCACAGGCCCTGCTATGGAAATCAGCGGCGAGCAAATCGCCATTGATGCCGAAGGTGTAGCTGCGGCCCTCAATGATGCCGATTCCATCATCATTATTCCGGGCTATGGCATGGCCGTCGCTCAGGCACAGCAGTCGGTAAGTGAACTCACACGCAAGCTGCGTGCCAAGGGCAAAACCGTGCGCTTTGCCATTCACCCCGTGGCGGGCCGCTTGCCCGGTCACATGAACGTGCTGCTGGCCGAAGCCAAGGTGCCTTATGACATTGTGCTGGAAATGGATGAGATCAATGATGATTTCCCGAACACGGATGTGGCCATCGTTATTGGCTCCAACGACATTGTAAACCCTGC
>JAGWUY010000262.1 GCA_028868255.1 Alphaproteobacteria bacterium
TGACTGATTTCCATAACCTGCTCATGCATTTGCCCTACCAAGCCAGCCACGCGCACCATGAAAAATTCATCGAGATTGTTGCCAGAGATAGATAGAAAACGCACACGCTCCAGCAATGGATGCGCCGGGTTCCGTGCCTCCTCTAACACGCGCATGTTAAATTCCAACCAAGACAGTTCGCGGTTATAAAACCGGGCGGGATTGTCCATCAGGTTGGGAGCCTTGGTCATGTCGTTCATCCAGTGCGTCCTTCTCAACCAAACCGAACTATGCGCGTGTTATGACATTTATGCGAATGTTTTGCGACACTTAGGTGAACAGATCAGGGCTTTCCATTTGCGACAAAATGCGTGCCACAAGAGGTTTGGTGATTTCAGCTTTTTCCAAAAGTGCGAGCCTGTCAACATCAGCCACCAAAGTACGCGCGGATGCCAGCGAACGCGGCATGCGCATTAAAATATAGCTTATCAGGCCCTCTTCCACCGCGATCTGGCGATCAGCAAACTGTTTTACCAATACGCCGCGCAGCAACGCATCATCTGGGGGCAGAATATTTGTTGCTGGCAGCGCCATTAAGCGAGATGCGAGATCCGGGATTTTAAGTGCCAATTTTTGCGGATGAACTTTTGAAGTGAGCAGGAGATATTTGCCCTCTTGTTTCGCAAAATTGAGAGCATGAAACAATGCCCGCTCATTCAAGCTTGGGTCATCAATATCTTCAATGGCAGCGGTTCCGCTGGCCAACAGCAGTGGAATTTCATCAGCATTCAAACTGGCCGCGGTGCGCATGGGTGCGTCACTCGCGCAGCACCAGACAGCTGCCAAGTGCGACTTTCCGCTTCCTTCCGGCCCCACAATAATGGCCGCGTAGCTTAGCCAATTTGGCCATTCGTCCACCAATGCCACCACCGCCGCGTTCGAGTGGGTGACCAAAAAATCATCGCGCCCCAGGGCTTCACGATGGGTCAAATTCAACAGCAGCTGTTCAGAATTTTTTGGCATTGGCGGATTTAATTTTTGGGAGTGTCGGTTCTTCAACAACAATATGCCCCGTGTAGAAATTGCTTGTGAGATAGCGGCGCAAGCCGTAGCGCACAAAAACCCCTGTCGCGGCAGCCAGTGGCACAGCCAGCAAGAGGCCCAAAAAACCAAAGACATATGAAAATGCCAGCAAAGCAAACATCATCCACACTGGGTGTAGGCCAATTGAACCACCCACCAATTTCGGTGACAGGAAATTTCCTTCAATAAACTGCCCAACGAGAAACACAACAAGCACAGCCAACACTTGCACTTCATTCGGCCAGAACTGCACAAGGCCTACACCAATTGCCATCATACCGCCAATCAATGCCCCGACATAAGGAATGAAGCTCAAAAACCCAGCAGCAAAGCCAATGGCCATGCCTGATTTCAGACCAACCAGTGAAAGACCTGTAGCATAGAACACCCCCAACAACAGACAAACCGTGCCTTGCCCGCGAATGAAACCAGACATCGCCTTATCGATATCGCGGGCAATTTCGCGCAACTCATCGACATGTTGGCGAGGCAACCAAGAATCGATGATCGCCACGATACGATCCCAATCGGCCAAAAGATAAAATGCGACAATGGGCGTAATGATCATCAGCGAGAAAACATTGAGCAATGCCCAGCCACCTGTCCAAATCGAGCCTAGGAAGCCGCCAAACCACAGGGCGGCCTTGCCGGCGTAACTTGTCAGTTGGCCCTGCAAATCTGTGTTGGAATTGGCCAGCAAGTCTTTGATGCTTTGCGGCGCCTTTTCATTAAATTTCTCGACAATTGATCGCGTGAGCATGGGCAAATCGGCAATCAGCTTCACCATCTGATCCGCTACGACAGGCACAACTAACAGCGCCGCCAGCACCACAAGCAAAATCGCCGATGCCAAAATGAGCGCCGTTGCAACAATACGTGGCAGGCCCCAACTTTCCATCTTGTCGGCCACCGGATCGAGAAAATAGGCGAGCACGAAGCCCGCAATGAAAGGCAGCAAAATATTTTGCAATGACCATAAAATGAAGATCAGCACCACGAGTGCGCCGATCCAAAATGTTGCTTGCCGTTGCAGTGTCATTATTAGCCTCAGCTGATCAAAGGTGACGGTAGGTGTCGCGGAATTGCCTTCACCTCAATACTAAATTTGCTGGATGATCCAGGAACTGCCAGACCGCTGCATTTGCAGACCTGTGGCTTGCAAGGAAGATTGCATATCTTGCAGATTGCCTGAGTAGATCAATTTTGCTGAGGCCCCTTGCCCATCCAGAGAAGTCACATCTACGCCCAACACTCCGGGGGTGGACAGTATACGCGCGCGCAAGCCGTTCCAAGCGGTCGGGCTGGTGAAGGGTATGGCCACAACCACAGACTGAGGGGCATTGGGGTTCGCTTGCTTGGCGGCGGCTTTGGCCTGATCTGAGCGGAATTTCTCGATCATCAATTGCTGAAAACGTTGCGCGGCCATAATGGCACTGTCATTCAAAGTGCCAGAGTCCGCCCTATAGACTTTGTCAATCGTCACTTTGCCCAAAGGTGATTGGCCCGAAACCCGTGCGCGGATGCCGCCATCTGGCGATGGTTCTGCAATTGCCACCAGAATGGTGTCTACCTCATAGCGGCGGCGCAGCGCTTCAAGCTTCACTGGATCACCATTCAAAGCGTCTTGCGCACTCATCATTGAACTGTCGTCATGGTCGCCCAATGGAATGATCAGTGGAATTTGCGCTTGCTGCGCATTGAGGCTAAGCCATGCTTTGCGCCACACATTATCATCCCACATTTCTGCCTGGCCTTGCTCATTCTTCCACACAGGAACAACCAACATGGCGGGGCCTTGGCTGGCAGGGATTTGAACTCCTAAATTTGTCAAAATCGGTTTGATGCGATCAGGCAGAAAGCGCACAGTAAACTTGCCTTGGTATCGGCCGGGGCTGATTTTTTCTTCTTCGATGGACAAGGATTTGAGCATGGGGACAACTTGCTTTTCAGTCATTTTTGCCATTTCGGCTGCGGTGGTGGCATTGCCCAAAACGTCACCCAATTTGGCAAAGGCACGCATCTGCACCTCAACCAATGCTTTCTGCTTTGCAGCAGCAGCATTAGCATCGGTTACATCCACTTCAACACCTTGCACAGCATAGGGGCTGGTTTCAACTGGGCCGGAAGCCATTGCCAAATTGGCAAAGCCCCACGCCAACAGCACTGCCAAACATGCAAAAACAGTTCTCAACACATGTCCCAATCTTGATTGCAAACTTTGATTCTCGCGCCGTTTCAGGCTAGTGAACCTGCACGAGAATCCCTTACCATATTAATTGAGGCAAACTAGCGGCATGGGCGACAGCAAACAAGCAAAACGAAACGGTGTAAGCTATGCCGATGCGGGTGTGGATATCACAGCTGGCAATGATCTGGTGGATCTGATCAAGCCTTTGGCTAAATCCACCCGCCGCAAGGGAGCAGATGCAGCGCTTGGCGGATTTGGC
>JAGWUY010000263.1 GCA_028868255.1 Alphaproteobacteria bacterium
GGCCACGGTTTCGCCGTACAGCCTTTGCAAGGACTTTCTGTGATTGCAGATTTGGTCAATGGCGGTATTTCCGTACCCCCCACGTTCCTCAAGCGTTCGAAAGAAGAAGCCGAGGCATTGTCGCACCGCATTATAAAGCCGGAAACATCAGACAAGATGCGCTATTTGTTCCGGCTGAATGTAACAGATGGCACGGCAACCAAGGCTGATGTGATTGGCTACCGCGTAGGTGGCAAAACTGGCACGGCTGAAAAAGTGATAGGCGGGCGCTATTCCAAAACACAAGTTTTGACGACCTTCATAGGAGCGTTTCCAATGGAAAAGCCAAGATATGCAATCTACGTGATGTTGGATGAGCCGCAAGCTGTGCCGGGGACTTTTGGTTTTAATACCGCGGGTTGGAATGCCGTGCCAACTGCGGCAAACATCATAGAGCGCGTCGCCCCAATGCTTGGAGTTATGCCACAGTTCACGCCCGAAGATTTGGCCAAACTGGCCAAACAAAACAAGAAAACGGCTGAGAAAAAGAACGGCTAGACCATATGACGATGTTCCTCAGCCAACTTCTGAAAAGTGATGCAAGCCTTGGCACTGCCAAAGATGTGCCGGTGTCGGGCATTACCTCAGACAGCCGGCAAGTGAAGCCGGGATTTGTATTTGTGGCCTTGGCTGGCACAAAGGTGGATGGGCGGGCCTTCATTGCACAAGCGATAGTTTCTGGAGCAAGCGCCATTGTGGCGGAGCAAGGATCAACCGCTGAAGGCGCATCGTTGGTTACAACAGACAATCCGCGCCGCTTGCTGGCATTAATGGCTTCTCGTTTTTATGATCGCCAGCCAGACACAATTGTGGCGGTGACGGGCACCAACGGCAAAACATCAGTTTCAGTTTTTGTGCGGCAAATTTGGGCGGCGATGGGGTTTCGTGCCGCCAGCCTGGGTACTATTGGCGTTATAGGGCCGGATGGTGCAGAATATCTCACTCACACTACGCCAGATCCCGTGCAGCTTGCGCAACTCGTTGCCAAGCTACGTGATGATCATGTACAACATTTGGCCATTGAAGCTTCGAGCCACGGCTTGATCCAAAACCGCCTAGACGGGTTACGTCTGACAGCTGGGGCGTTCACCAATTTGACGCGTGATCACTTGGATTATCATCACACGCTAGAAGCATATTTTGATGCGAAGATGCGGTTGTTTGAGGCACTGCTGCCCAAGGGTGCTCCCGCTGTAATCAACATGGATTCAGGAGAGGGCGAAGCTGCTCTTAAACGCGTGAGGGCAGCGGGATTGTTGCCGTTTACAGTGGGGGAGAAAGGAATTGATCTCAAACTTATTTCCTCATGCAGCAATGGAATGGGAGAGGAGCTTGTTGTTGAAACGCGTGTTGGGCGGTTCAATGTGAGTTTGCCATTGGTGGGTGGCTTTCAAGTCTCGAATGCGTTGGTGGCGGCGGGGTTGGTGATTGCTTCGGGTGGAGAAACGCATTTGGTGCTGCACGCACTTGAATCCCTCAAAGGTGCGAGCGGGCGCTTGGAATTGGTGGGCACGTCCAAGACAGGCGCAAGCATATTTGTTGATTACGCACACACGCCCGACGCGCTTGAAAATGCTCTTCAAGCCTTGCGGCCCTATGTGAAAGAGCAGCTTGTTTTGGTGTTTGGTTGTGGCGGCGACCGTGACAAGGGCAAGCGACCTTTGATGGGCGCTATTGCTAGCAAATTGGCAGACCGGGTGGTTGTGACAGACGATAACCCGCGTTCTGAAAACCCGGCCCAAATTCGCAGTGAAATTATGGTTGCAGCAGCAGGTGCTGTTGAAATCGGTGACCGGGCCAAAGCTATTGCCAGCGCAGTGAGTAGCTTGAACGCTGGGGATGTTTTGCTGGTGGCAGGCAAAGGCCATGAAGAAGGCCAGAAGGTTGGATCAATTTCTTTGCCATTTAAAGATCACGATGCAGTGAAAGCAGCTATCGTGGGAGCGGATTATCATGGCTGATCGGCCGCTTTGGACAATTCAGGAAGTTTTGGCCGCCACGGGTGGCACGCTGCATGGCACGATAAAAGTGCCGATGAATGCTGTTTCGATTGACTCTCGCACCCTTAAAGTTGGTGATATTTTTGTGGCCATTAGAGGCGACAAGATGGATGGGCATGATTTTGTGGTACCTGCGCTGAAATCGGGTGCGGGGCTTGCCGTTGTGTCGCGCCCAACGCCAGAAATGCTGAATGCTGGCGCTGTTTTGCAAGTATCTGATGATCCCTTGCAAGGGCTTGAAAATATGGGCCGTGCGGCACGGGCCTGGGCACAGGGACAGATTATTGCCATTACGGGTAGCGTGGGCAAAACCTCCACCAAGGAAATGTTGCGTGTGGCGCTATCGGCTTCGGGGTTGACGCACGCTTCAGCAGCTTCGTTCAACAACCATTGGGGAGTGCCGCTCACACTATCACGCATGCCACGCGATGCTGCGTACGGTGTGTTTGAAATCGGTATGAACCATGCGGGCGAGATTACGCCGCTGGTGAAAATGGTGCGGCCCCATATAGCTATCGTAACTCTAGTTGCGGCCAGCCACCTCGGTAATTTTGCTTCGCTGGATCAAATTGCCGAAGCGAAAGCTGAAATTTTCAATGGCCTTGTGCTTGGCGGCACGGCCATTATCAACCGTGACTCGCCTTATTTTGAAATGCTGGCAGCGGCGGCAAAAAAAGGCGGGGCGAAGACGATAATCGGTTTTGGCCATCATCTTGATGCAGATGTTCGAATGGAGCGCCTGGCTCTGCACCCTACATGTTGCTGTGTAACAGCGAATCTGATGGGCGAGCAGGTGGTTTATAAACTGGGCGTGCCGGGCGAGCATATGGCGCTCAATAGCCTTGCGGTTTTGGCAGCAGTGAAAGCAGCGGGGGCTGATCTGGCCCGTGCCATGTTGGCACTAGCTGATGCGGCCCCAGCGAAGGGTCGCGGGGTGCAGGAACGGCTAATCATTCCGGGTGGCGACCTGTTGTTGATCGACGAAAGCTATAATGCCAACCCCACATCTATGGCAGCAGCCTTGGCGCTATTAGAGCATGCAAAAATTGGCAAAAATGGCCGAAGAATAGCTGTTCTGGGTGACATGTTGGAACTTGGGTCATTTGGTCCTGATTTGCATGCTGGCTTGGCCAAAATGGTGGACGAACATCACATAGATGTCATATACGCCTGCGGGCCATTGATGAGGCACCTCTGGGATAGCCTGCCAAGGGCAAAACAAGGGGCTTACTCTGACAGTTCTGCCGCGTTGAAAAATCAGCTTATGGCCGATTTGCGCGCGGGTGATGCCGTGATGGTAAAAGGCTCATTGGGCAGCAAGATGGGACTTGTTGTTGACGCGCTACGTCAAAAATTTACCGCTGTGATAAAGGAAAACTGATCAATGCTGTATTATCTGCTCATAAAACTGACGAGCGAAGTTTCAGCATTCAATGTTTTTCGCTATTTGACCACGCGCACCGGCATGGC
>JAGWUY010000264.1 GCA_028868255.1 Alphaproteobacteria bacterium
ATCCAACACTGTATCATAGGGCGCCCCAAACATCTGGTGATTGGCGTTGCGAGTCGCTTCGATCCACGCCACTGGAACCAAGTCGCCACCGCCCGTTAAGATCAGCTGTCCAAAGCGCGCATAATCCTGCAAACAAGCATTAAGTCCGCCATCAGCCAGTGCATAGCCAGCGGCATCCACCGTATAACACGCGTTTTCTTCGGCCCCCATTTTTTGCCAGATTTCTTCGGAGAGGATTTGTGCAAGGCGCTTGCCCGTCACACGTTCCATGGCAAACGCCAAGACATCCGTTTCGACGGACCGATATTCAAACGCAGCACCATGCGCACGTGTAGACTGCTTCAACCCCAAAATCTGCGACCAAACATCGGCAGGCCATTTGAAATGTGGGTCACTGTCCGGTGGAATGGGTTTCCAGCCTGTGGCCACATCCATCTGCCCAATGTCGGAATAGCGATCGGTATAGGTTTCATCAAAGCACACGCCTGTGGTCATATCCAACACCTGTTGCAGCGTGGCACCGGCCCATGCTGTATCCGCAAGCTCCGGCAAATAGCGCGTCATGGGAGCAGCCACATCCAAAATGCCACGCCCAACAAATATACCCACCAACGCGCCTGTGAAGGACTTCGCCACCGATTGCGATAGATGCAGGCTACGCGCCGTCATGCCTTCGAAGTAACGCTCATAGATCAAATGGCCCTTGTGCAGTACGATAAAGCCATCCGTGAAACTCGCACTCAAAAAATCATCAAGGCGCATGTCCTCGCCTGTTGTGCCACGCACAAGCAGGCCATCAAGATTTTTCAGGGCCTGCGGGAGAGGCGAAACGACATGGGGCCCGCGCCACACTTCCGTGGTGGGTAATAATTCGCGGATATGATGAAAGGCCCAACGATTCCACGGCGGGCGATCCCAATCAAGGCGCGGCACCACGATATTGTTGGGCGGGCCAGTATTGAAAGTCTTCGGGTATATCACATTGGCCATGCCACAATTCCTCGCGTGTCGAAGAACTATAGCGCCTTGGCATAAGGAAAAAAGCCCCGGCTCACGCGAACCGAGGCTCAAGCATTATGGTGTCTTTGGGGCAACCACAGGCGGCTGCCCGGGGTTGGCCTTGTTCAAGGCATCAAACAGTGGCTGGGCAGCCTCGATGCATTGCTTCATCGGCTCATTCCCACAATTGATGCGCAGACCTTGGCCATTGCCAAGCATCAGGCCAAATCCCTTGCCTTGCATCATGCCCGGGCCACCACGTCCGCCCATCATACCGGGGCCACCGGGGCCACCCATACCTGGGCCGCCATGTTGGCCGCGGCGCCCATGTTTGCCCCAGCCAAACCAGCCACCATCTTGCTGATCGTCACCAGGGCCATTATTGTCTGCAACTTGGCTGTCTGCAGAAACAGCTGGTTTAGCAGCAGGATCAACCACAGGTGCAGTTTGGGCAAATGCAGCCGTGCTCAGCAGGGCCGCAAAGGTTGCGCCCATCACAAATGTCTTCAACATGTGTACTCCTTAAGAAACCGTGGGATCATGTCCCAGTGTAGATAAGACGACAGGGGAGCCAGTTTCCGTTGCAAACAGTTTGAAAAACAAAAAGCCCCGGATGTTGCCATCCGGGGCTTCAAATATGGAAAGACAAACCTTACTTCTTCAAATTAGTCCAAATCTTGTTGTAAATTTCAACCACTTCTGGCGGGCAAGGCGGCACAAATTCAGCTTTTGGCGCATCAGCAGGTGGGTTCATTTCCGGGGATGAGCCAAGCTCCTTGGGCATCAAGGCCAATGTACCTTGAATGCCATTGTCATAGCCAGCAAAGCTTGATTCCAGCGCAGCATTTTCAGGCAACAGCATGAAATTTTGGAACAGCTTGGCATTTTCCATATTGGCAGCGCCTTTCAACACAGCCACATTGTCCATCCAACCTTCAATGCCCTCCTTCGGGAAGGCATATTTCATGGTGGGGCGCTTCTGGCGGATACGATAAGAGTCGCCATTCCACACCTGGCTCAAGTCAACGTCTCCGGAAATCACCTTGCCTTGAATGTCCGAGCTGAAGCTGCGCCAACTGGGCTTGGCAGCGGCCAACATGTCATTCAATTTCTTCAAGTTGGCACGGTCAGCACCACAGCGTGGAATGCCAAGATAGCGCTCACCCGCATGCATAACAGAGTTGATATCATCCATCATGTTAATGCGGCCTTTGAGCTCAGCCGGCGGATTGAACATCAGGGCCAGTGTATTCACCTCGCCCTTATATTTGCTCGTATCAACAGCAAAGGCTGTGGTGCCAAACTGCCATGGAACAGTATAGTTCCGCCCTTTGTCCCAATATACATCGGCCGCTTCTGGGCGAATATTCTTATAGTTTTCCATCTTGTTGGGCTCGGTCTTCTCCAACAAGCCTTCATCAATCATCACCTTCACAGTATAGTCGGAGGGAACAACAATGTCATAACCAGCATTGCCGGCGCGAACTTTGGACAACATAGTTTCGTTGGAGTCATAAGAATCCACCGTCACCTTTACATCATATTCTTTGGAGAATTTAGCGATCAAATCCATATTGGTATAGTCAGCCCAATTATAGATATGCAAATCGCCCTTTGCCATGGCCGGTGTGGCCACAGCCAACACAGTTAAAGCGACAACACTCATCAGTTTGTTTTTCAAGGTAACGCCCCTTTTTGTTAGGTTTCAGTTGATTTGCGCGCCTTCGCAATCAAGGTGGAAATCACGATGAACCCGATTGAGATGGCCAGCAAAATGGTGGAAATGGCATTGACCTCTGGCGTGATCGGCAGCTTGATGCGGCCCCAGATGAACAATGGCAATGTGGTTTGTCCGGAATTCGCCACCAATTGTGTGATGGTGAAATCGTCAAACGATGTGATAAACGCAAGCGCTGCTCCAGACATAATGCCAGGCACCAGCAGAGGAAGCGTCACGCGTCTGAAGGCATGCCACGGCGTGGCGTAGAGATCAGCAGCGGCATTTTCGAGCGTCAAATCCATATCTTCCAGACGGGCCCGGATGGGCATGTAAGCGAATGGTATGCAAAAAACCGTGTGAGCGATAATTAAATTTCCGATACCAAAATCCAAATTGAACGCGCGTGACAGCAAGGCAAAGAATGAGAGTGTGGCAACAGCAGTGATAATTTCAGGCACCATCAACGGCAAATTGATGACCATGAATGAGGCGCCCATCCCTTTCCATGGCTTCACACGCGTGGTGCCGATAGCAGCAATGGTGGCAAAAATCGTCGAAACGACAGTTGCTACTGATGTGATGATCAAGGTGTTGATGGCCGCTGCATGAAACTCTTGATTAAAGAACGCTTTGCCATACCATTTCAGGCTTAGGCCTTCAAACTCACTGACGAAATTACCTGAGTTAAAAGAATAAATGGTGAGCAACAGG
>JAGWUY010000265.1 GCA_028868255.1 Alphaproteobacteria bacterium
GGCAGGCCACCCATTTTGCATTGTGCTGGCGATGTTTAGGCCACTTGAAGCTGGCTGGGGGACAAGGATTCGAACCTTGACAGGCAGAGTCAGAGTCTGCAGGCCTACCGTTAGCCGATCCCCCAACGCTTGGGACGTGTCGCGCTCTGATAGCCAAGAGCAAGCTTTGGCGCAAGGCCAAAGCGTTTAAGTGCGGAACTGTTTGATCAGGCTGGCCAAGCTTTGCTGGGCGGGTGGCTGGGCGGCGGGTTGCGGCGCTGCTGTCGGTGCGGGTATTGCTGGAGCCATGCGCCCAAAGCCCGTGGGTTGAACTGATAACTGCGACGCATCAGGTGCTGCCGGTTGTGGTGCGCCAAAACCTTCGCGGCGTAGAGTTGGCCGCGGTGGGGTTGGCGCAACTGCTGGCGTTGGTGCCGTGGTTTGCGGAACATGCCCCATGGAGGCGATCGGTGTTGCCTCGGCGGGAGGCGCTGCCTCATCAATCGAGTAGCCCGCGCTATCAGGATTGTAGGTTTGGGCGCGCCAACGGCTGACGACTTCATGTAAAAACGTATCATCAGAGAGATCTTTCGACCAGTTCTTGGTGAAAGAGGCTGTGTGCGAGCGCGGCAATTCATGTGGTGGAAGCAGATCAAACTTGATGCGCGTGGGCAGGGCCACGCCCTCGCCGAAAGTAATAGCTTCCCCAGCGCCCATGGTGGACATGAACTCCAGAAGCGAGGCAGCGGCATCAGAAATGCCAGCGCGCAAGATTTCCTGATCGCGTTCATTGGTCAGGCGCATGGAGAAAATGGTGTTGCATTGCGACAGAATGGTTGGGTCAAGTTCTGCTGGGCGCTGGGTGACGATGCACAGCGACACGCCATATTTGCGGCCTTCTTTGGCGATGCGTGAAATGGCGCGCTTGGTGGGCTCAAAACCTGTTGTCTTGTCATTCGGCACATATCTGTGGGCCTCTTCGCACACAAAGGTGATGGGCACTTTGCCCGCGCTCCACACGCCAAAATCAAAAGCGAGGCGGGCCAGAACCGATACAACTACATTGATGATTTCAGAAGGCAGGCCACCCAATTCCAGGATCGCAATGGGTTTACCATTGACGGGGATGCGGAACAGGCGCGCCAGAACCTGGGCCATGTTATCCTGCACGGTAAGGGAGCCGAACATAAAGGCATAACGCGGATCACGGCTGATGGCTTCAATGCGGGCCTTGATGCGCTTATAGGGGGCGAGTTCGCCACGCAGCTCCAGCTTGCCGATATATTCTTCCAACACACCTGTCAGATCAGAGGTGCGGTAAGGAATTGGCGTGTCCACGCCGATGTTGTTATCGACCAAAGCATCACGCGCGCGCAGGCCACCGTTTTTGTCGCGGCGCTGATTGCCCATATAACGGGCCTTCGCAATGGGAATGATTTCACGCAGCACTTCAACATCGGCTTCGCGGTGTGCCTGTTGACCGATGATGATTTCAACGGCTTCATCAAAGTTTAACAGCCAGAATGGCAGGGCCATGTTGTCTGGTGTGATAATTTCAGCAAGCCCTTTGAAGGATTGCGCATATTCACGGTGTACATCCAACAACAGCACATGAGCTTGCGGGTTTTTTTCGAGAATGCGGCGAAGGATCAGCGCAACAGTGCAGGATTTGCCTGTTCCGGTGGTGCCCAGAATGGCAAAATGCTTGCCCAACATTTCGTCAATTTTGATCATCGCGGGAATAGTGGGGTCTTGCTGAATAAAGCCCACGCGCACTGCCGTTTCTGCATCGCAGGCATAGGCCAAGGCCAACTCTTCACGATTGGCGCGATAAACTAAATCGCCCAGTGATGGGTAGTTGGAAACACCGCGGCGGAATGACTTGGCGTTGCCTTGTGCGTCTTTTGGCAGTTCTCCGATGAATTCAACTTCCACAATGCGCAACTCAGATTCAGAAATATTATGTGTTGGTGTTGGAGAAGACAGTGCAGAAACGAGGGCCAATGTGATTGAGGTGGGCGTTTCCACCTTCATCAAAGTACCAATTTCAGCGCCTTTTTGGTTCTCGTCATAGAAGCCGTCTTTCGCATCGAGAAGGATGATGGCATGTGCGCCTGTTACCGCAACAATTCGGCCCATGCGCTCTGGTGCGGCTTGACGCATCGGCGCTGGGCGTTGATCTGGTGAAAGTGAAGCTGCCGCTGTCATGGTTTGGTCCTGGCCTTTCAGTGCTGTGCCGGAAGATTGGGTTGGCTGATGGTTGCAGCCAATGGAATGAGAATGGTCACACGGGTACCCGCACCCTTCGCAGAGTGAACCTGCAAATCGCCGCCATGCAATTTGGCCAAGGCATAGGCGATGGGCAAACCAAGGCCTGTGCCCTCATGGCGCTTGTTGAAGCCGCTTTCAACCTGGCCGAAGGGGCGCATGGCCGTATCAATTTCTGATGCAGTCATGCCGGGACCGGTATCAGTGATGCTAATAGTGGCAAAACCCGCTGATCGTACTGCGGCGTCAACACGAATGCGGCCCCACTCAGGTGTAAATTTTACGGCGTTTCCCAGAAGATTAATGAGGATTTGCTTGAGCCGCAGAGGGTCAGCCAAGAGCAAAGGCAGATTTTCGGACACATGAGTTTCAATCACCACATTTTTTTCTTTGGCTTTGGCTTCGGTGATCAACATGCAGGGATCAAGTATGAGCTGGAGATTGATAGGCTCGAGATCAACACTGAGTTTGCCGGCTTGGATTTTTGAAACGTCAAGAATGCCATTGATCAGCGCCAGCAGATGCTCGGCTGCTTGCTGAATGTAGCCGGCATATTGAACGACTTTGTCAGGGCCGGTGACGGTTTTGGTGGCCAGCATATCGGAAAAGCCAATGATGGCATTCAAAGGGGTGCGCAGTTCATGGCTCATGTTGGCGATGAATTCGGACTTTGCTTTGGAAGCCAGTTCGGCATCAACCTTGGATGCTTCCAGCGCGATCGCGCTTTTGTGCGCACGCACGCCTTGGCCAAATTGTTCGCCGTAATCGGCAAGCAATGAGCCTTCCTTGAACCAACTTTTGCCGAACGTACGCATGCGAACTCCGCCCCAAGTGCAGAGGTGTAAGGCCACAACCTCAACTCTTGGTTAATTTTGAGAAGGATTGTTGCAAGTCCGCAATCTCTTTACGCGGGGGTGGAACCTGTTATGGTGGCCCCAACGCAATGTTTGAGGATGAAAGTGGGCTGGAGGCTTGTTTTGGCTGTCCGTTTACTGATCATTCAAAGGAATTTATCGTGGACGCGACCAAAACCGGGAGATCAGCTCCCAAGGGGCGCGCCATAAAAGGTGGTGGCAAGGCAAGACGGGGTGCAATCGACCCCTATGCTTCAGCCCCCTATGGCGCGCTTGATTTGGGTACCAACAACTGTCGGTTGTTGATCGCCCGGCCGACTTCCC
>JAGWUY010000266.1 GCA_028868255.1 Alphaproteobacteria bacterium
CTTTTGAATTGAGAATCAATCCAGCTGCGAAAACAAAGGGGGTAATGAAAAGACTGTTTCTCAGATAGATAATTACCTTCAAAATCAATTAGTTGCAGAAGGCACTACAAAATCGAGATGGTTTTTCAGGGTAATGCAGCCAAGGCCGTGTTTGGCCGACAATTGATCAAGATTGGCCCTGCGCGGGGCAAAATTGGATTGGCCAGACATGTTGTCTTGATGCACGCGAATGGCAACCGCTGATCTGTTTGAATGCGCCATACGATTGTTGCTACCCGCCACCCGCAAATACCAATCCCAGTCCCAATAGTATGGCAGGGTCTCATCAAACAGGCCAAGCTGCTGGTGCAAGCTGGCATGATAGCAAATTGTCGAAACCAGAATTGTGTTATTAAGGCGCAGCGAGCTTGCATCCGCGCGCCGCGCAAACAGTTTCTTGCGACCATCAGGAAACATCATCGTGCCATTGGCATAAAAGAACTCTGCCAAATCATTGAGAGCGGCATTGGCGCGCGTCAGGTGACAGGTGTCGATGAAGTAGTCATCATCATCTAGAAAAGCGATGTATTTGCCTTTGGCTTGGGTGACACCAAAATTGCGGGCAGCGACTGCTCCGCGCTGGTGATTGTCCAACACGCGAATGCGTTTATCGTCAAAAGGGCCTATCGACCCTTCTCCATCATTCACGACCAATATTTCAAAGCGTTTAAAATTTTGAGCGAGGATACTTGCAACTGCTTCTGCCAAAAAGACTGGCCTGTTGCGCGTGGGAATGATCACCGAAAAGTCAGCATTAATTTGCATAAGGAGTGGCCTTTTCGCGTGATTGCAAGTTCATTTGAGCCAACTCACATCCGGATACTTTACTGTTTCTTTGGGCTTGAAAAAATAGCGCCCGAATATTTCGCTATAGCCACGCATCAAATAGTGTTTGTTTTTGCCCAACAATCTATCGCGCTCAGCGCGGTAGTAAGCGGGGATGCGATACCATGGCATTGCAGGACGATCATGGTGGGCGACGTGCAGATTGTTGTTCAAGAATAGCAGCGACCAATAGGCATTGGCCTCAACAGAAATTGTCCGTTCGCCCACATCTTGTGCTGCTTGGTGCTCACAGAACGAGCGCACTAAAGCCAGTGAAATGCCGGGATAGGCGATGAGCAAAAGATACTGCCAGATTGGCATACCCGCCCACTTCACAAAAGAAAGTACGATCACGCATG
This sequence comes from Alphaproteobacteria bacterium, assembly GCA_028868255.1. GTDB lineage: Bacteria > Pseudomonadota > Alphaproteobacteria > Rhizobiales > Aestuariivirgaceae > Aestuariivirga. The sequence continues at coordinate 1,224 of JAGWUY010000266.1, forward strand.
AAACCAGAAAAGCGCTCCAGCCCATCACAATATCGCGCCGCCCCTTGATCATTTGCAAAATCTCATCCGACCAGAAGCGGATGATGCCCACACCCGGCCCGATCAACATACGGCCAAACAAAGTATTGTTGAATGAATATAGTGTGCGTTTGAAACCAGGCAGGGCTTCCCAAGCATCGGGTAAAAGATAATAGGATTCAGGATCTCTCACTGGGCAAGTGAGATAGGCATCATTGTGGTGTTGCAAGTGCAAATCGCGATATCGCGCATATGGCAACCAAAGATGCGGCGCGATGAAGACCAGCGCCTCATTCACCTGGCGGCTACGCGTTGGGTGGCCATGCAGCACCTCATGTTGCAACGAGGAATGAAGGCAAGCTGCTGTGGCGCCAATGGGCAAGATAACCCACCAAGGCAGAAAATCGTGAAACCAAACCAGCAAAATTAAAGTTGCGTACACACTGAAAATCAGTGTCAATGTCGGCCATTCAATTCGAGATGCACGAATATTAGTCATATGTCTATTTATTGCCCAGTCGACTTAATAATAGATGCAGATAGATAAATTTCACAGGACTTTTTGCAAAAATGATTGTCTTAACGCCCTTCGCATCCCTGCCCATGTATGATTGGCCCGAGATACGCCAGCATACCGACCGGTTTTGGCGAGGCTTGGCTATGCATGCCGGGTTTGAAGGTTTGCTGGACCGTACCACCGCTTTAGCGGAAGTCTGGCGGAAACCAAATATGGTGTTCAGCCAGACTTGCGGATATCCATTTACCCATGAATTCAATGGCTTGCTGAACTATGTTGCGACACCGCATTATGAGGCGGATGGTTGCGCAGGCGCTGATTATTGTAGCTTTATATTTGCCAGAAAGGAGGCTCCTTTGGAACATTTTCGCGGTCAAACAGCAGTGATCAACAATGAAGATTCCATGTCTGGCATGTTGGCGCTTAAAGCCATTTTTGCCCCTTTGGCAAACGATGAAAATTTTTTTGGCAAGACGATCCGGTCAGGCGGCCACTTGTTGTCGTTGCGTGCTGTACGCGAAGGCAAGGCGGATGTCTGCGCCACAGATGCCGTGTGCGTGGCGCTGGCCAAGAAATATCGGCCACAAGATTTGGAGGGGTTGGTGGAAGTGGCGCGTTCTCCCTTGGTGCCGGGCCTGCCTTATGTGACGCGCGGCAGAGACGTAGAAAAATGGCGCATTGCGCTGCAAAAAACATTTGCTGACCCCGACTTGGCGGCGACGCGTGAGGCGTTGTTGTTGAAATCAGTGTCTGATATCGGGGCAGGGGCTTACAAGAAAATTCTTGATCTGGAAGCAGGGCTGCCGCCACTTCATTTATGACCGCGCCGGCACCACTTCATCTGCTGCAGGGCGACACGCCACAAATTCAGGCCGCATTTCACAATGCATCGAAAGCCTGTGTAACTTGGAATATTTATCAGCCGGAAACGCCTCTGGCACACGCAGCTTGATGTACCCAATCAGGCAACCAATTGAAACATCCGCCTGGCTCATGTGCAGATCGTGAAACCACGGTGTGCCGCAATCTTTCTCCAGTGCGGCAAGGCCGGCATGAAGCTGATCTAAACACCGCTTTTCCCACTCTTTGGAAAGCGCTTTGCCTTCGTGATAATAGCGCTCAAAAAATGTGGCCATGGTTTTTTCCATGCACCCCGTAGCCAGCGCCATAGCATGCAACACTTTGCGCCGTTCCGGCCCATTGGCAGGTGTTAATGATCGCGCTTGCCCAGCCTTGTGGTCGAGAAAATCGATGATTGCGCCAGAATCGATGATTGTCTCGCCATCTTCAGTAACCAACGCGGGAACGCGAACGAGCGGGTTAATCTCGCGCATCTGTTTAATGTTCGAAAACACCGAGAGCGCATTGCGCTCAAACGGCATGTGATAGTAATGCAGCGTGACAGCGACACGGCGCACAAACGGCGAGTCATATTGGCCAACGAGGATCATGGCAGCATCATTGCGCCGTTGCCTGCGCCGCGCAAGCCCCATTCAAACTCAGCTATCCGCAACTTCAATGCTCAAGGTTTTGCCGAGAGCTGCAAAAGCCGCTTCAATCTTGCCGATACTGGTCGATTGTTTAAAATCCAGCAGCCGATCAATTTCCTGTCGATGCAAGT